>NZ_JAWJTG010000010.1:0-93147 GCF_032911605.1 Stenotrophomonas mexicanensis | reverse complement strand
AGCCATGCTCGACTGGGGAAAAGCAGTCGAGCATGGCTCGACTCTACAAGGGCCCGGTACCTACCGCAGGACATTTACCGGAGAACGTTGAACCGCACCTGCGTCCACGCGCCGTCGGTCGCCAGCGCGGTCAGGGTGTGTGCGCCCGGCTCGGCGAATTCGCGCTGCATCAACTGCGCGCCGTGGGTCTGTGCGATCCAGCGTCCATCCAGCAACCAGTCCACCACCTGTTCGCTGCCCAGCGCGCGCAGCTGCAGGCGCACGCCATGTTCCGAGTTCGGCGCACGCGCCAGCGTGGCGCCATCATTGAGGCCATCGATGTGCAGGGCCACGCTGGCCTCACGCCCGTCGTCGCGGCAATCCGGCGACAGCGCCGGCAACTGCGAGGCAGCGCGCGTGGCCTTGGGCAGCCACGGTGACAACAACGCCGGCCAGCGCGCGATCTCGCGCGCTACTTCCTCATGTGGATTACGGCAATCGGCCGATACACGCAGTCCGGTCCGCGCGTCGGCCAGGTAACGCTGCCGCCCCGGCTGCCAGCGCCGCGCCTCGCGCTCGGGGAAGGTCGGTGGTGCCGCGCCGTCCAGCAGATAGGCTGGCATCCGCCGTTGGCACAGCGCCGTCGGCAGGCCTTCGGCGCGTTCACCGGTCGGCCAGCAGATGTCTTCCTGGCTGACACTGGCCGGCATCGGCGCAGCAGCGGAATCGCCGCGCTGGCGCGGCAGGCTGTCCACCACTTCGAACATCAGCGGCAGCGCGGTCACCGCGCCGTACTGGCCCGGTAGCGGTGTGCCGTCCGGCCGGCCCACCCACACGCCCACGGTGTAGTGGCGCGTGCTGCCGATTGCCCACGCATCGCGGTACCCGTAACTGGTGCCGGTCTTCCAGGCCACGCGCGGGCGACCGCCAACATCGAAGGTGCCAGCGCTGTAGCCTGGGCGCGGGTTCGATTCCAGCATTTCGCGCACGATCCAGCTGGCGCCGGGCGAGGCCAATCGCCGCTCGATCATCGGTTCGTCATCGGTGTAGCGCACGCGTCCGGCAATGCCGTTGCGGTTGAGCGCGGCGAACGCGCCGACCAGATCTTCCAGCCGCGCACCGGTGCCGCCCAGAATCAAAGACAGGTTGGGCGTGCTGCCCGGCGGGAAGCGCAGCTGGATGCCGGAGTGCGACAGGCGCGCGGCGAAGCGCGCGGCCCCGACCCGCTGCAGCAGGTCCACCGAGGGCACATTGAGTGACAGCCGCAATGCACTGGAGGCACCAATCGGCCCATTGAAGGCCATGTCGAAGTTGCCGGGCCGGTAGCTGCCGAAACTCTGCGGCGCATCGACCAGCAGGCTTTCCGAATGGATCAGGCCATCGTCCAGCGCCATCGCATACAGGAACGGCTTGAGCGTGGAGCCCGGCGACCGCCAGGCCTGCACCATGTCGACGTGGCCGAGCCGCTGGCGGTCACCAAAGGACAACGTACCGACGTAGGCACGCGCCTGCAGAGTCTGGTTGTCGACCACCAGCAAGGCCGCCGAAGTACGCTCGGGCAATGTCGAGAAATAGCTCGCCACGCGTTCTTCCAGCGTGCGCTGCAGGCCGATGTCGATGCTGCTCTGGATGCGCGCCTGGCCCGGATGCGCCGAATGCAGGCGCTGCGCCAGCAGCGCGGCGTGCAACGGAGGTCGCAGCGAGCGTGCCACCACGTTCTCGATGCGCGCATCCTGCACTTCCTCCGGCGTCCACGCGCCCAGTTCGGCCATGCGTGACAGCACCTTGTCACGCGCTTTCTGCGCGGCTTCCGGGTGGCGGTCCGGGCGCAGCCGGCTCGGTGCCTGTGGCAGTACCGCCAGCAAGGCGGCCTCGGCATGTGACAGCTGCGCCGCCGGCTTGCCCAGATAGGCCCAGCTGGCCGCTTCCACGCCCTCGATGGTGCCACCGTAGGGCGCGCGCTCCAGATACAGGGCCAGGATCTGCCGCTTGCTCAGGTGAACTTCCAGCTGCACCGCGCGCAGCATCTGCTTGAGCTTTCCCCAGGGCGTGCGCGTATGCGGGTCGAGGATGCGCGCGACCTGCATGGTCAGGGTCGAGCCACCAGAAACGATGCGACCACCGCGCAGCAGCTGGCCGCTGGCACGCAGGATGGCCAGCGGGTTGATACCCGGATGGCGCCAGAACCAGCGGTCTTCGTAGGTCAGCAGCGCCTGCAGGTACAGCGGCGAGACGCTGTCGATCGACGCCGGATAGCGCCACACGCCCTCGGCATCGGCGAACGCACGCAGCGGCGTACCGTCGGCAGCCACCACCAGGGTGCTGGTATCGCGCTGCTTCGGCAGCGGCGGCGGGAAGGCGAAATCCAGCACCAGCAGCAGCGCCAGCGTGGCGGCCGTGCCCCAGCGCAGCCACGGCCACAGCGGCCGCAGCCGGCGGCGCAGGGCCGCCAGCCGGGTCGTCATCGTCTTCTTCATTGCAGCGTGCCGGATTGGAGCTCGCCAGCAGGACGGGCCGCGCCGTCGCGGCCCGTCCGCGCGGTCACGGCTGTACCACCGTGATCGTGGTCGGGTTGCTGCGGCCGACGCCACGCAGCTGCGGCCGGTACATGTCCTCCACCAGCGGCGGCGGCACCGAGTAGGTACCCGGGGTCACCGCACGCACCAGATAGAACACGTTGGCCTTGCTGCCACGCGAGAGCTTCAGCGCAGCCACATAGCGGTCGTCGCGGAACTCTTCGTGCTTGGTGTCGGCAGCTTCGCCGCGGTCGCTGATGGTGATGCCATCAACCACTACGTCGGCCCACTGCTTGGCATCGCCCAGGTTGAAGTTCTCGATCTCCAGGCCGGCCGGCAGCAGGTCGGTCAGCAGTGCATCGGGCATCGTGGTGTCGGCGGTGACGGTGACGCGCACGATCAGCGCTTCGCCTTCCTTCAGCGGACGCGGCGACCACAGCTTGCCATCGGTGCCGAAGTAGCTGCGCTCAATGCCCAGCACGCTGTTGTCCGGTGCCGGCGCACTGCGCGGGATGCCGGCCACGTCGATGCTGGCGAACATCGGCGGCTGGCCCTGCGGGGTGAAGCGCACGCCACTGGCCAGTTCGCTGGCACTGAAGTTGCGGCCGAACAGCTTGCGCTCACCGATGGCTTCGGTGTTGCCACCGATCACCAGCTCACCGGCCACCAGCGCCTTCTGATTGGCGGCGAGCGCCTTGCCAAGGCGGGCGATGGCCACCTGCTCCTGCGTGCTCAGCCACATCCAGCCGGCATTGCGGCGCGCATCCAGGCCACGGCCGAGGTCAACCGCACGGGCATCCCAGGCCGGCTTGGCCAGCTTGTTCTCGTGCGTCAGCGCGATCATCAGCGCGTCATCACGGATGGCGCTGCCATAGTCGCCGAAGTACGACGGGCGTTCGCTGCTGGACTTGGCGAAGGCTGCGGCCAGCGCAGCCTGGCCACGCTTGGCGTCACCCTGCAGCGACAGCGCCACGCCCAGATGGACCAGCGACAGGCCGCCGACCGCCTTGCTGCGCTCGTTGTCGTACAGCGTGCGCAGGGTACCCAGCGGCGCGCGGTTGACGCGGGCCAGCACGTAACCCGAGTACGCCTGGTTGGCGAACTTCAGGCTTTCGCGTTTTTCCTGGCCGTAGAACTGGTTGCCACCGGACAGCAGGTCTTCGCTCAGGCGGTTCAGCGCCTTCTGCAGCACGTTGTCCGGCACCGCGAAGCCACCGTCCTTGGCATCGAGCAGGAACTCGGCGATGTACGGGGTCAGCCACGGGTTCACGTAGCCGTCGTCACCCCACATCGAGAAGTTGCCGTTGGCCACCTGCATCGATGCCAGGCGACCGAACGCACCTTCCATGCGCTCGCGACGGGTCTTCGCATCCAGGCCGTCAGCGCCGAGCATGGACGACGTGGCCTGGTCCAGGATCAGCGCGGCGTAGCCCTTGCTGGTGGTCTGTTCGGCACAGCCGTACGGGTAGTTCAGCGCGCCCTGCAGCGCGCTGGCGAACGGGATCGGCGGCAGCGGGCTGACCAGCAGGCGGGCATTGACCGACTCGGACATCAGGCCATCGGTCAGGCTGTTGTCGAGGCTGACCGCGGCCAGGGGATCCAGCGTACGCACCTGCGAACGCAATACCTGCGGCCACGCCGCACGCACCGGCAGCTCGTAGCGGCGGTCGGCCTTGAAGCCGTTGCCGTCCACACGTACGCGCACCTTGGCCACGCTGTGGCCCTCACGCGCGGACAGCGGGAAACTCAGCGTTGTCTTGGCATCGGCATTCAACTGCACGCTGCGGCTGCCCTCGCCCAGGTTCAACGGGCCCTCGGTGTCCACCTTCACGTTGAACTGGCCCGGCTTGCCGGTGAAGTTCTGCACGTCCAGGGTCACCGTGCTGCGGTCGCCCGGGGCCAGCACGCGCGGCATGCTGGCTTCGGCCAGGATCGGCGCGCGCACCACGGTTTCCACGTCGCGCTTGCCGTACTGGTCATCGCTGTAGACCAGCGCCGACACCCGCAGGGTACCGTTGAAGTCCGGCACCTTCAGGCGGATGCGGGCGATGCCCTTGGCATCGAGCTGCACCGGGCCGGAGAACAGGTCCACGGTCTGCACGCGCGCGGTCGGGCGCTTGGCCTGCGGCAATGCCTGCAGCGCCATGTCGCCACCGAACTTCAGCTTGCCGGCACCGCCGTCAAAGCTCTCGATCACCCGGCTGTAGATGTCATAGGCATCAATGCCGAGGCGACGCTGGGCGAAGAAGTGCGCACCGGCATCGGGCACCGGGAAGCGGGTGATGTTGAGGATGCCCACGTCCACCGCCGAGACGGTGACGTGCGCCATCTTGCCGGCCAGCTGCGGTGCACTGACCGTCACCGGCAGGTCCTGCTCCGGTCGCATCTGCTTGGGCGCTGCCAGGCCGACGGCCACGGTGCGGCCCTTGCGGTCCATCGGCACGTGCACCACGCCCACGGCACGGGCTGGGGTGATCTTGCTCGGCGCACTGCCGCCACGGAACACCAGCGCGGTGATGTAGACGTCGTGGCGCTCCCAGTCGGCGGTGACTGGAATCTTGAAGGTCGACCCCGGCTTGGCGTCGATGTCCTGCACGTACAGCATGCGGTCGGTCTCGACCATCAGGATGCCCTTGCCGGCATGCGGCGGGGTCACCGTCACTTCCAGGGTGTCACCGGCCTTGTAGCCGGTCTTGTCCAGGCCCAGCTTGACCTTGTCCGGGCGCGCGTCCAGGCCGCGGTTGTCATCGCCCCAGCTCCAGCCGGCACGGAACGGGTAGCGGCTGGTCAGGCCGGTGGACGGATCGAACACGTCCACCCGGTACTCGCCCCACTCCACCGGGAAATCGAAGGCGACCGCGCTGCTGCCGGCGTCGACGGTGCGCGTTTCCTTGTTCTCGAAGCGGCGGGTGAAATCGTAGTCCCAGCGGTTGTCGTTGAAGGTCCAGTGGTAGTCGCGCAGCTCGCGCACCAGGGTGATCTTCAGGCCCTTGGCCGGCTGCGGCTTGCCGGCGACATCCACGCGCATCAGTTCGAAGCGCGCATTGCCGTTGGAATCAGCACCATCGTCGGGGTTGAACAGCGGCCGCACGCCGACCAGCGCGTTGGCCGGCCACATCACCCGCTTCAGGGTGCGGGTGACGGTACGGCCACCGGTTTCATACAGGCTGCCGGACAGCACCACCGCGATCGGTGCCTTGGCCTTGGCGGCCTCTTCCGGCAACGCCACATCCTCACGCAGCTGGCCGTTGCCCGGCAGCGTGGTGTCGATCACGTCCTTGGCTTCGCGCGGCAGCTGCAGGGTCGGGTCACCGAAGAAGTAGCCCGGCAGGCCTTCGACTGGCTGCTGTTCGGCGGCCACCGCCATGCGCGCAGTGAAACGGTTGCCGTCGGCCGGCGCACCGTACAGGTAGGCACCATTGGCCTGCAGGCGCAGGTCCTCGCCCGGCTTCAGCGTCTTCTGCGCGCTGTCCAGGTCCAGCTTCATGCGCTCGGGCAGGAACTCCTCGATGCGCAGGGTCATGCCCTGGATCGCTTCCTTGCTGGCCGGATCGGTGCGGAACTCGACCTGCCAGCGCCCGGTCGGCGCCTCGGCGGGGATCACCTGCTCGAAGTTGATGTAGCCCTGCTCGCCCGGCTGCAGGCGAGTCTCGCGGAAGGTCTTGCCGTCGGGCTGCTTCAGGCGCAGGAACACCGGCTGTGCCTTGACCGGCTTGCCATCGTTGTCGCGCAGCAGGGCGGACAGGCGCACGGTCTCACCCGGGCGGTACAGGTCACGGCCGGACCAGGCGTAAACGTCGAACCAGGCATTGTCACGACCGGCCACGGCAAATTCGCTCAGGTCCAGCGCCGGCTGGTTGAACGGCAGGAAGCTGGTGTCCTTGCCCGTGCTGGCGACCAGCACGTGGGTGGCATCCAGGGTGTAGTTCAGCAGCGCATTGCCATTGCCGTCGGTGCTGCCCTTCAGCACCACCTCGCCCTTGGCGTCGAGCACGCGCAGGTCGATGCTCTTCAGCGGCGCACCGTCCTTGAGGCCGGCGGTGTGCACGAACAGCTTGTCCTTGTAGGCACGGGTATGCAGGCCGATGTCACTGACCGAGAAGAACGCGGTATCGAACTCGCCTTCGTAGTCACCGGTACGCTTGAGCAGGGCGAAGTACAGGCCTGGCTCCTGCAGTTCCTTGATGTCCTGGGTCGGCAGGTAGGTCAGCACCCGCTCGTTCTTCTTGCCACCAAGGATGAAGCGGTTGACGTAGACCGGCTCGGCCAGCTTGTTGATCGGGCTGCGCTCGTAGTCGCTGCTCAGTTCCCAGCTGCCGCGGCGGCCGCCGCGCTGGTACTGGCTGAAGAAGGTCGGCAGGTCCTTCTCGCGCACGCGCAGGAATTCGACGTCGACTTCCGGCACGTTCACCGAGACCACCGGCAGGCCACGGCTGTCCTTGGCCGGCAGCACGCTGCCCTGCGAGGCGAAACCCACCACCGGCTTCAGCTCGCCGCTGAACACCTTCTGCTTCAGTTCATTGCCCAGCCGGCTGCCATCGGCGGCCAGCAGGTCGGGCGAGACCACCAGGCTGAATTCCTTGCCGGCCTCGACGAACGGATAGCGCAGGGTCAGGCCGTCATCGGACAGCGTCCAGCTGCTGTCGTCGGTGCCGACCTTCTCCTCGAAGCGCACCAGCTTGTCGAAATCCTGGGTGCCAACCAGCGGCCGCGAGAACTCCAGCGCCAGCGACAGGCCGTCATTCTTCTGGTCCGGGTAGGCACGCAGCAGGGTGAACTCCTTCACCTGCTCGGCCTGGGTGGTGATGGCTTCACCGCTGGCCTTGGGCAGCTGCCCGCTGTCGTTGCGGCAACCGGCCAGGCCCAGCAACAGGCCTCCTGCCAGTACCGCCGCCGCCCATCCCCACCGCTTCCGCCGTGCCGGACCGCTCATGTCGTCACTCCTTGATCGAGGCGGCCATTATAGGCAGGCCGCGTCAAGGTGTTGACGCGAATTCGGCAGCAAAGCATCGGAACGGTAGCGCCAGGCCATGCCCGGCGGGACCGGTAGTCGCCAACCTTGGTTGGCGTTGGGCCCGTGCCAACCAAGGTTGGCACCCACCAACGACGCCTACCCCGGCAGGTACAGGTCCACGTAATCGGTCACCGGCATTGCCGCCAGCGCCACCGGATCCAGCGATGCCGCCAGGATGCGCTGCTGCTGGGCGGTCGGGAAGCGGTGGGCCAGGTGCCGGCGGAACTTGTCCATCAGCAGCGGAATGCCCTCCCCGCGGCGCCGGGCGTGGCCCAGCGGATACTCCACCAGCACCTCCGGCAGTTCACTGCCATCGTTGAAGCGCACGCTCAGGCCGTTGGCGATGCTGCGCTTGTCCGGGTCCAGGTAATCGGCGCTGAGCTGCGGGTCTTCATGGCAGGTCATCTTCGCGCGCAGCGCATCGATGCGCGGATCCGCCGCCACATCGTCTTCGTAGTCCTCTGCCAGCAGCCGCCCATGCAGCAACGCGATGGCGACCATGTACTGCACGCAGTGGTCGCGGTCGGCCGGATTGTGCAGTGGGCCCCTCTTGTCGATGATGCGGATGCAGGCTTCCTGGGTGCGGATGGCGATGTGCGCGATATCCTCGACCTGCCGCCCCATCGCGCGCAATTGCTGGTGCAGCGCGATCGCTGCCTCCACCGCAGTCTGGCCGTGGAACTCGGCCGGGTAGCTGATCTTGAACAGCACGTTCTCCATCACATAGCTGCCCAGCGGCCGCTCCAGCGTCAGTGCCTGTCCATGCATGGACACAGCCTCGAAGCCCCAGGTCGGTGCACTGAGCACGCTCGGATAGCCCATTTCACCCGTTGCCGCGATCAGCGCCAGGCGTACGCCACGGCTGGTCGCATCGCCTGCGGCCCAGCTCTTGCGCGAGCCGGTGTTGGGCGCGTGCCGGTAGGTCCGCAGCGCCTGGCCATCGACCCAGGCCAGCGACACTGCATTGAGCATGCGTTCGCGATCCAGCCCGAGCAGCTGCGCCACCACAGCGGTGGTGGCGACCTTGACCAGCACCACATGGTCCAGCCCGACCCGATTGAAGGAATTCTGCAGGGCCAGTACACCCTGGATCTCGTGCGCCTTGATCATCGCCAGCAGCACGTCGTGCACGGTCGGCGGCGGGCGGCGCAGGGCCTGCGCGTTGCGACCCAGCCAATCGCAGACGGCAAGGATGCCGCCGAGGTTATCCGACGGGTGGCCCCATTCGGCGGCCAACCAGGTGTCGTTGAAATCGAGCCAGCGCACCATCGCGCCCAGGTTGAAGGCGGCCTGCACCGGGTCCAGCACGTAGTGCGTGCCCGGTACGCGCGCGCCGTTGACCACGCTGATGCCCGGCACCAGCGGACCAAGCAGCTTGCTGCAGGCCGGGAAGGACAGTGCTTCCAGGCCGCAGCCCAGCGTATCGAGCAGGCAGTGGTGCGCGGTCTGGAACGCCAGGGGTGAGTCGATGCGCGCGTCGCGCACGTAGTCGACGATGTCCACCAGCAGCGCATCCCACGCTGCACGCTCGTTGGATGGGGTGTGGTTGTCGGACATCGTCGATCTCCTCGTTACGGTGCACGGTTGCCCGTGCACCATGCCAACCAAGGTTGGCATCTACCAAAGCAATTGGTCACTGCGGCCCGGTAGTCGCCAACCTTGGTTGGCGTTTACCAACGCATCACTCGGCCGGCACCCGCACCTTGCCTTCCATCAGCACACGGGCGCTGCGGCTCATGATGGCCTTGGTCACCGTCCACTGGCCGTCAACGAGACCGGCCTGCGCACCCACGCGCAACGTGCCGGACGGATGGCCGAACGTCACCGCTTCGCGTTCGCCGCCACCGGCCGCACGATTGACCAGGGTGCCCGGAATCGCCGCGGCAGTGCCGATCGCCACGGCGGCGGTGCCCATCATCGCGTGGTGCAGCTTGCCCATCGACAGTGCGCGCGCATGCAGGTCGATGGCCGAGGCCGGAATGGCCTTGCCGCTGGATGACACATAGTCCTGCGCCGGCGCCACGAAGGCGACCTTCGGCGTGTGCTGGCGGGTTGCCGCATCTTCCAGGTTCTTGATCAGACCCATGCGCAGCGCGCCATGCGCGCGGATGGTCTCGAACTTCTGCAGTGCGGCCTTGTCCTCATTGATCGCCGGCTGCAGCTCGGTGCCGGTGTAGCCCAGGTCCGCGGCGTTGAGGAAGATGGTCGGGATGCCGGCGGTGATCATCGTCACCTCGAAGCTGCCCACGCCGGGAACATCGAGGGTGTCGACCAGGTTACCGGTCGGGAACATCGCGCCCGCATCACCGTCATCGGACGGATCGATGAATTCCAGCTGGATCTCGGCCGCCGGGAAGGTCACGCCGTCCAGTTCGAAATCGCCGATCTCCTGCACTTCGCCATCGCGCATCGGCACGTGCGCGATGATGGTCTTGCCGATGTTGGCCTGCCAGATGCGCACGGTGCACAGGCCATCGCGCGGCACCCGGGCCGGATCGATCAGACCATTGGCAATCGCGAAAGGACCCACTGCAGTACTGAGATTGCCGCAGTTGCCGCTCCAATCGACGAAGGCGGTGTCGATCGACACCTGGCCGTACAGGTAGTCCACGTCGTGGTCAGGCACCGAGGCGGTGGAGATGATCACGCACTTGCTGGTGCTGGAGGTGGCGCCGCCCATGCCGTCGGTCTGCTTGCCATACGGATCGGGCGAGCCGATCACGCGCATCAGCAGCGCATCGCGCGCGGCGCCCGGCATCTGCGCGGCCTCGGGCAGGTCCTGCAGGCGGAAAAACACGCCCTTGCTGGTGCCGCCGCGCATGTAGGTGGCGGGAATTCGGAGTTGCGGAAGAAAATTCATCGTCGGATCCAAGCGTTTGGATTTCAGGAAATGTCTTGCATCAGTGCGTCAAGGCCACGATCAACGCACCACACCCGCATGACGTCCACGCGGTCCGGCAGATCGAGGTAGTAGACGAGATAGCGTTCAAAGCCCGGAACCTGCATGAAGCGCAGGAGTGCCGGCAACTGTGCGGCGAGGTCGGCATGGCGGACGGAATCTGACGCAGGGAACATCGCAATACGTTGAAGCGTGGCCTCCAGCTCGGCGAGAAAGCGCTGACCCAGTGCCAGCCCTCCCTGTCGTGCGTACCACAGCGCGGCGTCGGCTGCGTCTGTCTCGGCCCGGGGCCTCCATTCAATCGCCTTCACGCTCCATCCTTTCGGTCAGTTCGCGACGCATCCGCTCGAATGTGGCCGCAGTCACCGGAACGGCAGGCCCCGACGCCAGCCCCTCGGCAATCAACTGCTTGAGCAGCGCTTCAGCCTTGCTGCGCTGACGCTGGCGGATCAGGTCACGCACATAATCCGACGTACTGGAGTAGCCGCCTTCGCGCACTTCCTCGTCCACGAACTGCTTGAGCGGATCGGTCAGCGAAATGTTCATGGTGGCCATGAAACTCTCCTTTGGCAGTTTTTGCCAAGTCAGTGTGCGCCCTGCCCTGGTGTCGGACAAGCCCGCCCCCGGCCTCCGGGGGCAGGCATTCAGTCCGGCATCACGCCACCTTGGCGCCTTCCAGGAAGTCCTGGGCGAAGCGCTGCAGCACGCCGCCGGCTTCGTAGATCGCCACTTCCTCGTCGCTGTCCAGGCGGCAGGTGACCGGCACGATCACGTCCTGGCCGTCGCGGCGGTGGATGACCAGGGTCAGGTCAGCGCGCGGGGTGCGCTCGCCGATCACGTCGAAGGTCTCGGTGCCATCGATGCCCAGGGTCAGGCGGGTGGTGCCCGGCTTGAACTCCAGCGGCAGCACGCCCATGCCGATCAGGTTGGTACGGTGAATCCGTTCGAAGCCTTCGGCCGCGATCGCCTCCACGCCAGCCAGGCGCACGCCCTTGGCGGCCCAGTCGCGCGAGCTGCCCTGCCCGTAGTCGGCACCGGCAATGATGATCAGCGGCTGCTTGCGGTCCATGTAGGTCTCGATCGCTTCCCACATGCGCATCACCTTGCCTTCCGGCTCCACGCGCGCCAGCGAACCCTGCTTCACGCTGCCGTCGTCGTTGCGCACCATCTCGTTGAACAGCTTCGGATTGGCGAACGTAGCGCGCTGCGCGGTCAGGTGGTCACCGCGGTGGGTCGCGTAGGAATTGAAGTCCTCTTCCGGCAGGCCCATCTTCGCCAGGTACTCACCGGCGGCACTGGACGCCAGGATCGCGTTGGACGGCGACAGGTGGTCGGTGGTGATGTTGTCCGGCAGCACCGCCAGCGCGCGCATGCCAGACAGCGTACGCTCACCGGCCAGCGCGCCCTCCCAGTACGGCGGGCGACGGATGTAGGTGCTCTGCGGGCGCCAGTCGTACAGCGGACTGACCGCCGCACCGTGCTCCACGCGCACGTTGAACATCGGGTTGTAGACCTTGCGGAACTGCTCGGGCTTCACCGAAGCCTTCACCACAGCATCGATCTCGGCATCGGTCGGCCAGATGTCCTTCAGACGCACCTCGTTGCCATCGGCATCCACACCCAGCACGTCCTTCTCGATATCGAAGCGCACGGTACCAGCGATGGCATAGGCGATCACCAGCGGCGGCGAGGCCAGGAAGGCCTGCTTCGCGTACGGGTGGATGCGGCCGTCGAAGTTGCGGTTGCCCGACAGCACGGCGGTGGAATACAGGTCGCGGTCGATGATTTCCTGCTGGATCTTCGGGTCCAGCGCACCGCTCATGCCGTTGCAGGTAGTGCAGGCGAAGGCGACGATACCGAAGCCCAGCTTCTCCAGGTCCGGCAGCAGGCCGGATTCTTCCAGGTACAGCTGCACCGCCTTCGAGCCCGGCGCCAGCGAGGACTTCACCCACGGCTTGCGCAGCAGGCCACGTTCGTTGGCCTTGCGCGCCAGCAGCGCGGCGGCGATCACGTTGCGCGGATTGGAGGTGTTGGTGCAGCTGGTGATGGCGGCGATGATCACCGCGCCATCGGGCATCAGGCCCTGCGCCTGCTCGGCCTTGCCCGCTTCCAGCTTGGCTTCGTCGGCGATGCCGCGCTCGGCCAGCTCGGCGGTCGCCACGCGCTTGTGCGGGTTGGACGGGCCGGCCATGTTGCGCACCACGCTGGACAGGTCGAAGCGCAGCACACGCTCGTATTGTGCGGTGGCCAGGTCATCGGCCCAGAGGCCGGTGGTACGGGCGTAGTTCTCCACCAGCGCCACCTGCGATTCCTCGCGGCCGGTCAGGCGCAGGTAATCGATGGTCTGCCCGTCGATGTAGAACATCGCGGCGGTCGCGCCGTACTCCGGGCACATGTTGGAAATGGTGGCGCGGTCACCGATGGTCAGTGCCGCGGCACCCTCGCCGAAGAATTCAAGATACGCACCGACCACGCGCTCCTTGCGCAGGAACTCGGTCAGCGCCAGCACCACGTCGGTGGCGGTGATGCCCGGCTGCGGCCTGCCGGTCAGCTCGACACCGATGATGTCCGGCAGACGCATCCACGAGGCGCGGCCCAGCATCACGTTCTCGGCTTCCAGGCCGCCAACACCAATCGCGATCACGCCCAGTGCATCCACGTGCGGGGTATGGCTGTCGGTACCCACGCAGGTATCCGGGAAGGCCACGCCGTCCTGCACGTAGACCACCGGCGACATCTTCTCCAGGTTGATCTGGTGCATGATGCCGTTGCCCGGCGGAATCACGTCCACGTTCTCGAAGGCCAGCTTGGTCCAGTCGATGAAGTGGAAACGGTCTTCGTTGCGGCGATCTTCGATGGCGCGGTTCTTCTCGAACGCCTGCGGATCGAAACCACCGCACTCCACTGCCAGCGAGTGATCGACGATCAGCTGCACCGGCACCACCGGGTTGACCTTGGCCGGATCACCGCCCTTGTCGGCGATCGCATCGCGCAGGCCGGCCAGATCCACCAGCGCGGTCTGGCCGAGGATGTCATGGCACACCACGCGCGCCGGGAACCACGGGAAATCCAGGTCGCGACGGCGCTCGATCAGCTGCTTCAGCGAGTCGGTCAGCGTGGCCGGATCGCAGCGACGCACCAGGTTCTCGGCCAGCACGCGCGATACGTACGGCAGCGTGGCGTAGGCGCCGGGCTGGATCGCGTCGACGGCGGCGCGCGCATCGAAATAGTCCAGCGAGGCGCCGGGGAGGGACTTGCGGTAATCGGTATTCATGGGCTGGCGGAATGCTCGTGGCGGGCCGGGTGCCGGCAATACGGCGGTGACGGCATCCGGCCGGCACGGGGCCGGCCGGATGCATGCAGCAGTGCAACAGTGGCGATGATCAGGAACGCTTGTCGATGGCCACGAAGTCGCGATCTTCCGGGCCGATGTAGTTGGCGCTCGGGCGGATGATCTTGCCGTCGATACGCTGTTCGACGATGTGCGCGCTCCAGCCGGCGGTGCGGGCGATCACAAACAGGGGGGTGAACATCGCGGTCGGCACGCCCATCATGTGGTAGCTGACGGCGCTGAACCAGTCCAGGTTCGGGAACATCTTCTTGATGTCCCACATCACCGTTTCCAGGCGCTCGGCGATGTCGTACATCTTCATGCTCGACTGCTCTTCGGACAGTTCGCGGGCGACGTCCTTGATCACCTTGTTGCGCGGATCGGACACGGTGTAGACCGGGTGGCCGAAACCGATCACCACTTCCTTGCGCTCCACGCGGGCCTTGATGTCTTCCTCGGCTTCGTCCGGATTGTCATAGCGCTTCTGCACTTCGAACGCCACTTCGTTGGCGCCGCCGTGCTTGGGGCCACGCAGCGCGCCGATGCCACCGCAGATCGCGCTGTACATGTCGCTGCCGGTGCCGGCGATGACGCGGCAGGCGAAGGTCGAAGCGTTGAACTCGTGCTCGGCGTACAGGATCAGCGAGGTGTGCATCGCCTTCACCCACGAATCCTGCGGCTTCTCGCCGTGCAGCAGGTGCAGGAAGTGGCCACCGATGGAGTCATCATCGGTTTCCACGTCGATCGCGCGGCCGTTGTGGCTCCAGTGGTACCAGTACAGCAGCATCGAACCGAGGCAGGCCATCAGCTTGTCGGCGATGTCGCGCGCGCCCGGATGGTTGTGGTCATCCTTCTCCGGCGCCACGCAGCCGAGCACGGACACGCCGGTGCGCATCACATCCATCGGGTGCGCCGACGGCGGCAGTTCTTCCAGCGCGGCCTTCACCGCGGCCGGAATGCCACGCAGCGACTTCAGCTTGGCCTTGTAGGAGACCAGCTCGGCGCGGGTCGGCAGCTTGCCATGCACCAGCAGGTAGGCGATTTCCTCGAACTCGCTGGTGTTGGCCAGGTCCAGGATGTCGTAGCCACGGTAGTGCAGGTCGTTGCCACTGCGGCCGACGCTGCACAGCGCGGTGTTGCCGGCAGCGGTGCCGGACAGGGCGACGGACTTCTTCGGCTTGAAGGTCGGGGTTGCGGTCGTATCGTTCATGTTTCCCTCCGAAACTTGATGGTGCAGGGTACTGCTTATTTCTTGGCGGCGAACAGCGCATCGAGCTGCTGCTCGAAGGCGTGATAGCCGATACGGTCATACAGCTCCTCGCGGGTCTGCATGCTGTCGATCAGGTTGCGCTGGTGGCCCTCACGGCGGATCGTCTGGTAGACGTTCTCGGCGGCCTTGTTGGCGGCGCGGAAAGCGGACAGCGGGAACAGCTGGATGGCCACGCCGGCCGAAGCCAGCTCGTCGCGGCTGAACAGCGGGGTCGCGCCGAATTCAGTGATGTTGGCCAGCACCGGCACCTTCACCGCATCGACGAAGCGGCGGTAGGTCTCCAGGTCATAGGCGGCCTCGGCGAAGATGCCGTCGGCACCGGCTTCGACGCAGGCGATGGCACGCTCGATGGCCTTGTCCACGCCGTCCACCTGGATGGCGTCGGTGCGCGCGATCAGGAAGAAGTCCGGATCGGTCTTGGCATCGGCAGCGGCCTTCACGCGGTCGACCATTTCGCCCTGCGAGACGATCTCCTTGCCCGGGCGATGACCGCAGCGCTTGGCGCCGACCTGGTCTTCGATATGGCAGGCGGCCGCGCCGGCCTTGATCAGCGACTTCACCGTGCGCGCGATGTTGAACGCGCTCGGGCCAAAGCCGGTGTCGATGTCGACCATCAGCGGCAGGTCGCAGACATCGGTGATGCGGCGCACGTCCACCAGCACGTCTTCCAGGGTGTTGATGCCGAGGTCCGGCAGGCCCAACGAGCCGGCGGCCACGCCACCGCCGGACAGGTAGATGGCACGGAAACCCGCGCGCTTGGCCAGCAGCGCATGGTTGGCGTTGATCGCGCCGATCACCTGCAGCGGCGATTCGGCAGCCAGTGCCTCGCGGAAGCGGGCACCGGCGGAAGAGAGGGTCGAAACGGTCATGCGGCGATCCAGGTTGAAGAACGGATGGGTAGGCGCAAGCACCATGCCAAGCTGCAAGCCGTTGATTTCACGGACATGACCGTCACTCAACAGTGAAACATATGAAACATATGAAACACTGAAACAGATGTATCATGAAACACTTCGCCCGAACCCGCCGCCATGTACCTGCCCCGCTCACCCCTGCGCCATGCCGATGCCGACCCCGGCCGCCCGGTGATCTGGACGGTCAGCGTCTCGCGGCTGACCGGCCTGCTGGGCGACGTCATTCCGGAGTTCGACCGTCGCGCGCGCATCGAGCAGATCAACCTCGGCTTCGAGGAAGCGGTGGAGGTGATCGGCCAGCGCCTGCGTCGCGAGCACTGCGATGTGGTGATCGCGGGTGGCTCCAACGCCGCCTGGCTGCGCGGCCGGCTGGAGCTACCGCTGGTGCCGATCCAGGCCAACGGCTTCGACCTGATGGAGGCGCTGGCCCGCGCCCGCCGGATCGCCAGCCGCATCGGCCTGGTCACCCACGCCAGCGACGTACCGGTGTTCAGCAACTTCCAGCAGAGCTTCGGCCTGGACATCGAGCATCGCCGCTTCGTCACCCGCGAGGACGCACGCGACTGCATCGCCGACCTGCGCGCCAACGGCATCGAAGTGATCGTCGGCACCGGCATGGCCATCGACCATGCCGAGCAGGCCGGCCTGCCCGGAGTGCTGCTGTATTCGGCCGACTCGGTGCGGCAGGCGTTCGAACATGCACTGGAACTGACCCAGACCCTGGCACGTTCCGGCAGCAACCGCCCTGCCCCGCGCCGGCGCCCGGCAGCGCGTGCCGATGCGCATGAACTGCTCGGCGACAGCGATGCGATGGCGCAGGTGCGCGCACAGATCGCGCTGTATGCCCCGCATGACAGCACCGTGCTGGTCACCGGCGAAACCGGCACCGGCAAGGAACTGGTCGCGCGCCAGCTGCACGCGGCCAGCGGCCGTCGAGGCCGCTTCGTCGCGTTGAACTGCGGCGCGATCAGCGAATCGCTGCTGGAAGCGGAGCTGTTCGGCTACAGCGATGGGGCATTCACCGGCGCACGCCGTGGCGGCCGTGTCGGCCTGATCGAGGCCGCAGACGGTGGCACCCTGTTCCTGGACGAAATCGGCGAATTGCCGCTACCGCTGCAGACCCGCCTGCTGCGGGTGCTGGAAGAACGCGAGGTACTGCGTGTCGGCGCCACCGAACCCACACCCGTGGATCTGCGCGTCGTCGCTGCCACGCTGCAGTCACTGGAACAACGCGCCGCCGCCGGAAGTTTCCGCCGTGATCTGTATTACCGCCTGGCCGCGCTGCGTATCGCGCTGCCGCCGCTGCGTGCGCGACGCAGTGATATCCCGCTGCTGGCGCAGCACTTCTTCCGTCAACTGCGCGGCATCGACGCGCCGTTGGATGAGGACGCACTGGCGGTGCTGACCACCGCCGAGTGGCCCGGTAACGTGCGCGAACTGCGCAATCTGGTCGATCGCCTGCGCATCCACTGGCAGCCCGGTGAAGGGCTGATTGATGCGGCGCGACTACTGCAGCTGGCGCCCGAACTTGTGAATGAGGGCGTTGCAGCATTGCCGGTGGAAAGCAACGGCAAGCGCCCACCGCGCGCGCAGCTGGAAACGCTGTTGCAGGAACACCGCAATGATCGCGAGGGGATGGCGCAGGCGCTGGGCGTGTCACGCACCACGCTATGGCGCTGGCTGCGCGCGGAGGGGTTGTAACCACTCGTTGCCTGGTGGGTGCGAACCTTGGTTCGCACCGCTCTTCCGTCAAGCATCTCATCCACGCATGGCGTGGATCTACCGGAACACACCAAATGCTACAGGCGCACTCCGGCTGCGCGCGGACGAGGAGCACTCACCGTACCCAGCGCGCCTCGATGGCGAACCGTCCACTCCCCACCGCCGCAATCCAAAGCAGCAACACCCCCAGCGGCACTTCGCTCAGGTAGAAGAACCAGCTCAACCAATCCGGCACGCTCAATCCTGCTGGAATGCGTGCGATGCCATCCGTCAATGCGGCCACCGCGCAGATGCCCGCCAGCAGCAGGGCCGAGGGCCGGCTGAGCAGGCCCAGCACCAGTAGGCCACCCGCAATCCATTCAATGCCGCCGAGCACCGGCGCACTGAATACCGGGAACGGGATACCCGCATCGACCAGCGTATGCACCATGCGCTCGCGCCCGGCATCGGTGAACACCTTGTTCCAGCCAGACACACAGAACATCACACCGGCGACAATGCGGGCGAGCAGTAACAGAAAGGCTTCCACGCCACGACGCGGTGATGGCACGGCAAACAGGCAACGCCAGGAGGGCATGGCGACTCCGGAAATCGAGGGCATTCGTCGGAGTGTGCCGGTTGCTGGCCTGCTCGCAGATGAAGCTGACCTGTCCGTTCGCGACAACCTGCTCTTATAGAGCCAAGCCATGCTCGACTGCCTTGCGCGCCAGAGCACCCGCAGTCGAGCATGGCTCGACTCTACGACGACCGCCTGTCGGCCAGCAGCAGCTCGATTTCCTCCACCTGCACCACCGGCACCTGCCACGGGTGATGCGGCACGATGCCCTGTTCGAAGATGCGCTGCAGCCGCTGCGCGTCGCGTGGCAGGCAGAATTCCAGGCGCACGCTGTCGACCACTTCGGTGCGGCCCGCCTCACCCTGCACGGGCGACGCACCCATGCGCGGGCGGAACTGCTCGAACCCCGGCGCCGACCACCACATCCCGTGCTCGTAGTCGCCGGCCGCCAGCGCGTCCACCGCCAGGATGCCCTGCTTCACCGCATCCAGTGCTGCCGACGGCACGAAAACCACCACGCGGTACAGCGGCAGGCGTTGCATCGGGCAGCCTTACGGGTACAGCAGGCGCTTGCTCCAGCGCCCTTCGGCACCGGCTTCATAGCACCAGCGCTCGTGCAGGCGGAACTGCGCGCCGTACCAGAACTCGATGCGGTCGGGCACCACGCGCAGGCCGCTCCAGCCGTCCGGGCGCGGCACGTCCTTGCCCTCAAAGCGGGCTTCGATCTCGGCCACGCGCGCGTCGAATTCCTCGCGCGTCGCCAGCGTCTTCGACTGCTGCGAGGCCCAGGCGCCGATCTGGCTCATGCGCGGGCGGCTGGCGAAATAGGCGTCGGCTTCAGCATCGGCAACCTGCTCGACACGGCCTTCGATGCGCACCTGGATGCCGGCCTCGCGCAGGCTGCGCCACAGGAACAACAGCGCGGCCTGCGGATTGGCCTGCAGCTCCTGGCCCTTGTGGCTGTCCAGGTGGGTATAGAAGACGAAGCCACGCTCGTCGAAGGCCTTCAGCAGCACGGTACGCGCCGAGGGACGGCCCTGCGTATCGGCGGTGGCCACGGTCATCGCATTCGGCTCGACCTCGCGGCTCTGCTTGGCCTCGTCGAACAGGCCGGCAAACGTGGACAGGGCTTCGGCGTACAGGTCGCTCATGATTGCGTTCTTCTCACACGGATTGGGCTATTGTGGCTGCATGGCCGCTGCTGCGTATATGCCCCAGGTGAAAGGATTCCCCGAAACATTGGCCGAACAGGCGCTGGATGATGCGCTGGGCAGCGGCGCAGCGGTTCCAGTATTGGCGATCAGCGGCCTGCAGGGGAGCGGCAAATCGACGCTGGCCGCGCAGGTGGTGGCGCGCGCCCAGGCACGCGGCCTGAACGCGGCCACGCTGTCGATCGATGACGTCTACCTCACCCGTGCGCAGCGCCAGCGACTGGCCCGCCAGGTGCATCCGCTGCTGATCACCCGCGGCCCGCCCGGCACCCACGACCTGCCGCTGGCCCATGCCGTGCTGGACGCCGTGGCCACACGCCAGCCCTTCGCGATGCCGCGCTTCGACAAGCTGGCCGATGAACGCCTGCCCGAGGCTCAGTGGCCGCAGCTGCAGCAGCCATTGGACCTGCTGGTGTTCGAAGGCTGGTTCCTCGGCACACCGGCGCAGGATGACAACGCACTGGACAGCCCGCTGAACGCACTGGAGCGCGAGGCCGACGCCGATGGCCGTTGGCGCCGCTGGTGCAACCAGGCGCTGGCCCGCGACTACCCCGCGTTGTGGCAGCGCTGCGACCGCCTGTGGTTCCTGCAGCCGCCGGATTTCTCGGTGGTACCACGCTGGCGCTGGCAGCAGGAGCAGAACCTGCAGGCCGCGCAGCCGGGCCGACACGGCATGAGCCGGCCACAGCTGGAACGCTTCGTGCAGTACTACGAGCGGGTCAGCCGGCAGGCACTGCGCGCCCTGCCCGCCCTGGCCGACCACGTGGTGGTGCTGGACGGCCAGCGCCAGGTGCAGGACGTACGCTGAGCGCGCCTATTCCACCAGGAAGGTTACACGCAGGTTGACCCGCCATTCGGTGATTTCGCCGCTGCCATTGGTGACCACCTTGGTCTCGTTCACCCAGGCGCCCTGGATGCCCTTGACCGTCTCGGAAACCTTCTTCAGCCCGCTGCGCACGGCGTCTTCCACGCTTTTGGGCGAGGAGGCGGTGATTTCGATGACCTTGGCGACCGTCATGGCCTGTACTCCGGTTGGCGCGGGACACCCCGCAGGAACGCCTACCCTGACGTGAAGGACGTAAAGGCAAGGGCACGGAGGTGTTAGCATCAGAGGGCATGAATCCTGCTCCGAACCTGATCCTGATCGGCCCGATGGGCGCCGGCAAAACCTGCATCGGCCGCCGCCTGGCCGAGCGCTTCACGCTGGACTTCGTCGATGTCGACCAGGCCATCGTCGATGCCGCCGGCGCCAGCATCCCGACCATCTTCGAGCACTCGGGTGAAACCGGCTTCCGCAGCCATGAGCGCGAAGCCTTGGCCCGTGTGCTGGAAGGCCGCGGCCAGCTGGTCTCCACCGGTGGCGGCGCTGTACTGGATCCGGACAACCGTACGCTGATCGCCCAGCGCGGCTTCGTGGTCTACCTGCGGGTCAGCGTGGCCGCGCAGCTGGAACGCCTGGCCCGCGACAAAGGCAGGCCACTGCTGCAGCGCCGGGACCGCGAGCAGGTGCTGCACGATCTGGCTGCTCACCGCGACCCGCTGTACCGCGAACTGGCCGACCTCACCCTTGATACCGACCCGTATACCGCTGCCGACGCGACCGCCCACCTGGTGGTCAAGCTGGCCACGCAATGGCAGCGCCAGGACCTGACCGCATGACTTCCCCCGCCCTGCTGCAGGTCGCCGTTGGCGGCGACCGCCCCTACTCCATCACCATCGGCGCTGGTGCCCAGGCCGACGGCACCGCGCTGGCCTCGCATGTGCGCGGCCGCCACGTGCTGCTGCTCAGCGACAGCGAAGTGGCTCCGCGCTACCTGGCAGCCGTGAAGCAGACGCTGCTGGCCGCACGCCCCGACCTGATCGTCGGCGAGCACGTGCTGGCCGCCGGCGAAGCCTCCAAGACCCTGGCCGAATTCGGTCGTGCGATCGAAGCGCTGGCCGCGCTCGGCGCCACCCGCGACGCCTGTGTGTTCGCCCTCGGTGGCGGCGTGGTCGGTGATCTCGCCGGTTTTGCCGCGGCCTGCTGGATGCGCGGCGTGGACTGCGTGCAGCTTCCGACCACCCTGTTGGCGATGGTCGATTCGTCGGTGGGCGGCAAGACCGCGGTCGACATTCCGGCCGGCAAGAACCTGGTCGGCGCATTCCATCCGCCGCGCGCGGTCATTGCCGATACCCGCGTGCTGGCCACCCTGCCACCGCGCGAGCTGCGCGCCGGCCTGGCCGAAGTGGTGAAGTACGGCGCGCTGGGCGACGCGGTGTTCTTCGAATGGCTGCAGCAGCATGCCGATGCACTGCTGGCCGGCGAGGATGCGGTACTGTCCGAAGCCATCGCGCGCAGCTGCCGGCACAAGGCCGCCATCGTCGAGCGTGATCCGTTCGAGAAGGGCGAGCGTGCCCTGCTCAACCTCGGCCATACCTTCGGCCATGCCATCGAGACCGAACAGGGCTACTCGGCCCCGGGCCGCGATGCGCTGAACCACGGCGAAGCGGTGGCGGTGGGCATGGTGCTGGCGGCAACGCTGTCCACCGACCTGGGCCTGGCCGACGATGCCGACCGCGTGCGCCTGCAGGCACTGCTGGAGCGTCTGGGCCTGCCGGTGACGATCCCCGCAGGACTGGATCCGCAGGCCCTGCTCGGCCGCATGCGGCTGGACAAGAAGAACGTGGCCGGCCGCCTGCGCCTGGTGCTGTGGCGTGGCATGGGCCGCGCCGAAGTGGTGCCGGACGTGGATGAGGCGGCGGTGCTGAAGGTGCTGTCGGCCCGGTAGTGCCGGCGAGCGGCCGGCACCACCGCGTTGCGGCCGGGGTCACCCTGGCCCCGCTACAATCGGCGCCATGCACGTCTACCTGCAACATCCCGACGCCGGTGCGCAGGCACCGCGCTTCCTGCGCCTGAGCCTGCAGCCGGATCTGTTCGGCGGCTGGGAACTGCTGCGCGAGAGCGGTCGCGTCGGCAGCCGCTCGCAGCTGCGGCGCGAGCTGTTCCTGCAGGCCGACGAAGCCCGCCATGCCTTCGAGAAGGCCCGCGATGCCGAACTGCATCGCGGTTTCCAGATCCTCTCGCACGGCGACTGACGCCGCTGCCAACTTTCGTCCAAGGAATGCCCATCGTGACCAGCCCTCTCCGCAACGATCGCCTGCTGCGCGCCCTGCGCCGCGAACCGGTGGACTGCACCCCCGTCTGGCTGATGCGCCAGGCCGGACGCTACCTGCCGGAATACCGCGCGACCCGGGCCAAGGCCGGCAGCTTCCTGGCCATGGCCAAGAATCCGGAGATTGCCTGCGAGGTCACCCTGCAGCCGCTGCGCCGCTTCCCGCTGGATGCGGCCATCCTGTTCTCGGACATCCTCACCATTCCCGATGCGATGGGCCTGGAGCTGTACTTCGTCGAAGGCGAAGGCCCGAAGTTCCGCCACCCGGTGCGTGATGAAGCCGCCATCGCCAGGCTGGCGGTGCCGGACATGGAACAGGACCTGGGCTACGTGATGGACGCGGTGCGCCTGATCCGCCGTGAGCTGGACGGCCAGGTGCCGCTGATCGGTTTCTCCGGCAGCCCGTGGACGCTGGCCTGCTACATGGTGGAAGGCGGCGGCAGCAAGGACTTCGCGCGGATCAAGGCGATGGCACTGAACCATCCGCAGGCCCTGCACCGCCTGCTGGAGGTCACCACCGAGGCGGTGATCGCCTATCTCGGCGCGCAGCGCGCGGCCGGTGCACAGGCACTGCAGGTGTTCGACACCTGGGGCGGCGTGCTGTCGCCGTCGATGTACCGCGAGTTCTCGCTGCGCTACCTGCAGCGGATTGCCGAGGGTCTGGAGCGTGGCGAAGGCAGCGAGCGCACGCCGCTGATCCTGTTCGGCAAGGGCACCGGCCTGCACCTGGAAGCGCTGTCGCAGACCGGCGCCGATGCGCTGGGCCTGGACTGGACCCTGGACCTCGACGAAGCGATGCGCCGCACCGGTGGCCGCGTCGCCCTGCAGGGCAACCTCGACCCGACCACGTTGTACGCCTCGCCGGATGCGATCGCCGCCGCTGCAGCACGCGTGCTCGACACCTATGCCGCCGGCAACGGTGGTTCGCGCGAGGGCCATGTGTTCAACCTCGGCCACGGCATGTCGCCGGACATGGACCCGGCGCACGTGCAGGTGCTGGTCGACGCGGTGCACGCGCACAGCCAGCGCTGAACAATGCCCATGCGGTTGCGGCGCGATGTTGATCGCGCCGTGACCCGCAGTGCGCGATCATGGCGTCCCCCACGCTGCACCGGCCGCACCCCATGTCCACATCGCCATCGACCTACAACCGCCAGCGCCCCCTGCTGTGGCTGGTTTCGTTGGCGATCTTCATGCAGATGCTGGACTCGACCATCGTCAACACGGCCTTGCCGGCGATGGCGGCCAGCCTGGGCGAGAGCCCGCTGCAGATGCAGTCGGTGGTGTTCAGCTACGCGCTGGCAGTGGCCACCTTCATTCCCGCCTCCGGCTGGATCGCCGACCGCTACGGCACCCACCGTACCTTCCTGGTGGCGATCATCCTGTTCACCCTCGGCTCGCTGGCCTGCGCGCTTGCCCAGCACCTGCACCAGCTGGTCGGTGCGCGCGTGCTGCAGGGTATCGGCGGTGCGATGCTGCTGCCGGTCGGCCGCCTGGCAGTGATGCGTTCGGTGCCACGCGAGGATTTCCTGCGCGCGATGAGCTTCATCGCCATCCCGGCCCTGGTCGGCCCGTTGATCGGCCCCACGTTGGGTGGCTGGCTGGTCGAGATCGCATCGTGGCACTGGGTGTTTCTGATCAACCTGCCGATCGGCGTGATCGGTTTCATCGCCGCGATGAAGATCATGCCCGACCACTACGCCAGCCATCGCACCCGTTTCGACCTGCGCGGCTACATCATGCTGGCCTTTGCGATGGTGGTGCTGTCGCTGGCGCTGGACGGCATCTCCGGGCTCGGAACGCCACATGCGCTGGTGATGCTGATGACCGTGGCCGGCCTGGCCGCACTGGTCGGTTACTGGCTGCATGCCGCCAACTCCACCGCGCCGTTGTTCTCGCTGGCCCTGTTCCGCGTGCCCAGCTACCGCATCGGCATCCTTGGCAACCTGTTCTCGCGCATCGGCAGCAGCGCCATGCCGATGCTGATCCCGTTGCTGCTGCAGGTCGGCCTGGGCCTTGGCCCGATGAACGCCGGCCTGATGATGGTGCCGGTGGCGGCGGC
The DNA here is from genome assembly GCF_032911605.1 of Stenotrophomonas mexicanensis. Lineage (NCBI taxonomy): Bacteria > Pseudomonadati > Pseudomonadota > Gammaproteobacteria > Lysobacterales > Lysobacteraceae > Stenotrophomonas > Stenotrophomonas mexicanensis. Next base: position 68,521 of record NZ_JAWJTG010000010.1, on the reverse strand, counting down.
CGGCATGGTGTCGAAGAAGCTGGCGGTGAAGCTGGTCGAGCGCTACGGCTACCGCCGCGTGTTGATGGTCAACACCGTGCTGGTGGGCCTGGCGATGGCCAGCTTCATCCTGATGACACCCGGCCAGCACCTGGCCTGGCGCCTGCTGCAGCTGGCGTTCTTCGGCGCGGTCAATTCACTGCAGTTCACCGTGATGAACACCGTGACGCTGCGGGATCTGGACCGCGAGTTCGCCAGTTCCGGCAACAGCCTGCTGTCGATGGTGATGATGCTCGCCGCCGGTTTCGGTGCTGCGGCGGCCGGCAGCCTGCTGGCCGCGTTCGGCAATCACCTGGACAGCAACAGCGCCACCGCGGCACTGCATGCGACGTTCCTGTGCGTGGGCGCGATCACCCTGACCTCGACGATGATCTTCTGGCAGCTGCCGGACACCAAGCCGGAGCCACGGCAGGTCGAGCACGTCGCGGAGTGAGGGGGTTCGGCAGGGCTGCGCCCTGCACCCGCTAGAAGCCGCAGCAACAGCAAAAACCGGCTCTGTGAATGCTGTGCGCTGGGCGGTGCGGTGTGGGGCTTCAGGACACGCCGTAAACCCATCCTTGGGGGCTCGATGGCGCCATCCATGGCGCCAACGGTCCTGCAGCCCCACACCGCCCCACCCCCGACAGTTTCCCGGTGACGGTAAGTAGATCCACGCCATGCGTGGATGAAACTTCATCGAAATCGAATATTTCGATATCGGAAAGATCTGAGCCGAGCATGGCTCGGCTCTACAGAAAGCAACTGTCGGCACCTCGCGAGAATCTGTCGAAGGCGGGGTGGGTTTGGTTGTGGGGGCGTGAGCCGCATGGGCCCGAGGCATGCCTCGGGCGAGTTGGGCAGGAGGCCCAACCCCGGTCTTGCCGTGTGCGCAGGACAGCGCACACGAGCAAGCGGCGACCGAGCTTACATGGATGTACTTGCAGCGTCCCCCGCAACCGGATCCACCCCGCCATCGCATGGAATGCACGCTTTTGACGTTGACGTTGATCCTGCGGGTGCAGGGCCGCAGGCCCTGCCGAACCTACCTTCCCATCACCCGGGCGATCGCTTCCACCAGCAGTTCCCCGGTCACCGGCTTGCGCAGGAAGCCACCGATGCCGGCCGCCTCCACCTGCTGCTGCAGGTCCGGGTCGGTACGCGCGGTCACCGCCAGCAGCGGCAGCATGTAGCCCTGGTTGCGCAGATGCTGGGCCAGCTCGAAGCCGCTCAGGCCCGGCAGGTCGAGATCCAGCAGGCCGACGTCGAAATCACCGGCACTGATCTCACGCAGTGCCGCCAGCGCATGGCCCGCATGTACCACCTCGTGCCCGCGCGCACTCAGCAGCCCGCGCACTACATCGGCCACAGTCGCGTCGTCCTCCACCAGCAGTACCCGCAATGGCGGCATGTTGGCCGCGTCCTCGCGGTGCGTTTCACCATCTGCTTCGGCATCGGCATCGACCACCATCGGCAACGGCAACGTCACGCCGAAGCAGGTGCCGCGACCGAGCTGGCTCTCCACCTGGATCCGCCCCTGCATCGCATGCGCCAGTTCGCGGCAGATCGCCAGGCCCAGGCCACTGCCGCCGTACTGCGCCGCGGTACGTGCACCATCGGCCTGCTCGAAGCGGCGGAACAGGCGTTGCTGTTGCTCCTGGCTGATGCCGGGGCCGGTGTCGCGCACTTCGAAATGCAGAGATCGCAGCTCGGCGTCGCTGCGCGCGTGCAGGGTGATGGTGCCGCGGCTGGTGAACTTGACCGCATTCGAAAGCAGGTTCAGCAGGATCTGCCGTACCCGCATCGCGTCGCCGGTGGCCTGCAGGCCGGGCGGCAACTGGTTGTCGAGGGTGAAGCGCAGGCCCTTCTGTGCAGCCAACGGGCCCATCAGCGCCGCCAGGTCCTGCAGCAGGCAGCTCAGCGCGAACGGCTTGGACTGCAACTCCAGACGGCCCGATTCGATCCGCGCCAGGTCCAGCGCATCGTTGACCAGATGCAGCAGGTGCTCGCCGGCGTGGCGGATTGATTGTGTATAGCCGCGCTGCTGCGGATCCAGCGGTGAGGACAGCAGCAGCTCGCTCATGCCGAGCACACCGGTCATCGGCGTGCGGATCTCATGACCAAGGTTGGCCAGGAAGCGGGTCTTGGCCGCCGACGCCTGCTCGGCCAGCTCCTGCTTGTGCAGCGCCAGCTGATAGGCGTGGCGACGCTGCAGGCGGCGACGGTACAGCCAGGCGAACCAGCTGGTCAGCAGCAGCGCGAACGAGGCCAGCACCAGCAGGCCGGACAGGCTGCGCCACCACGGTGGCTGCACGCGGAATTCCAGGCTCTGCACCCGTGACCAGACATGGTCGGCCGACCGCGCCTGCACTTCCAGCCGATAGCTGCCCGGTGCCAGCCGCGAGAACAGGCGCTCACCGGCCGGTCCCACTTCCACCCAGTCCGGGTCATAGCCGGCCAACCGGTAACGATAGGTATTGGACGCCGAATCGGCGAACGACAACAGGCGCGCGACGATGCGCAGATCGCGGTCGCCATCGGCGATCTGCAACGGCGTGTCGTGGGTGAGGTCCAGCACCTGCTCGTTGCGGCGCACCTCCACCCGCTCGATCACCAGCGGCGCACGCCGCATCGAGGGCCGCACCTGCTCCGGGTCGAACACCACCACACCGGCCGGCGTACCCGCCACCAGATGGCCGTCTCCCGACATCACCAGCGTGTGCTCGCGAAATTCCTGGCTCGGCAGGCCGTCATGCACGCCATACAGGCGCACGCTCTGGCCATCGGCGCCGATGCGCACCAGGCCACGCGCGCTGGTTGCCCACGCCACCCCCTGTACATCGACCACCAGCCCCGAAGCGGAGATCGCCGGGTAGCCCTGCTCGGCACCGATCACGGCCTGCCGCTCCAGCCGGCCCTGGCTCCAGCGGTAGCGCGACAGGCGGCCATCCTCGGACAGCCAGACCTGGCCATCGCTGCCCACGTGCAGTGCATGGATCGCGGTCGCCGGTGCGCCCGGCACCGGCTGGAAGCGCTCGCTTTCCGGCAGCCACTGCAGCAGGCCTCGGCTGCTGGCCAGCCAGATATGGTCCTGCGGCCCGCATTCCACATCGAGATTGAGCTGGCCCTGCTGCAATCCGCGCTGGCCATTGTCCAGCTGGCGCCGCAGGCGCCCATCCAGATCGCGCTGCTGAAGACCCGACGGCAGCATCAGCCAGAGGCTGTCACCATCACAGGTCATCATCGATTCGATGACCCCTTCCATGGTCGCGTCGGCGGCGGCATCCCGGCCCCAGCGGCGCAGATCTCGCCGCTTCGGGTCGTAGCGCAGCAGCGCGTCGTTGGAGCCGATCCAGACCTGGCCGCGGCGATCCTCGCGCACCGAGGTCAGCCAGTGCATGCCGTTGACCCAGGTGCGGTGCTGTTCGATGCGGCCGGTCTTCGGATCGAAGCGGTCCAGCGCGCCGTGGCTGCCGACCGTCCAGATGCCGCCGTTGCTGGACGGGCTGGTACCCAGCACGAAGGCATTGCGCAGCGAGCGCGGGTCGTCCTCCAGCCGCGACAGCACCGAGAACTGCCACCAGCGCGGCAGCAGGTGCCACAGGCCGGCGTTGGTGCTGGCCAGCCAGATGCCCCCCTCGCGATCCTCGTAGGCGCCGGTCCAGTTCGGGCGTACCGGGCCACGCGCCACCGCGCTGTACAGCGGCACGGCCTGGTACTGGCCATCGACCGCGCGGCCAAGGCCGGTGCGGGTGTCCAGCCAGTGCCCGCCCTGCTCGTCGCGCAGCATCATGCCCAGCACCTGTTCGCCTTCGGGCAGCTTCCAGGACGGTGCCTCGAAACGACCATCGGGACGACGCACGATGGCACCGGCCATCGTGCTGATCCAGAGGCTGCCATCGGGCTCGGCCGTCAGGCCATTGATCAGCAGGCTAGGAACGATGCCGGCACCAACCCGTTCAAAGTCCGTGCCGGTCCAGCGCGCGACACCATGCTTGGTGCCGATCCACAGGCTGCCATCGGCCAGGGTTGCCAGATAAGGCACCGATGCGGCCGGCAGGCTGCGTGGGTTGTTCGCTTCGGGCAGGAAGCGCTGCAGCCGGTCCTGGTTGTCCAGGCGGTACAGACCACCTTCGTGGGTGCCGAACCAGACCGAACCATCCGGCGTGGTGGCCAGGCTCCAGACCGTGTTGGTGCCCATCAACGGCTGGCTGCTGCGGTCGTAGAAATGCAGCTGGCGGCGATCGGCCGACATCCGTACCAGACCGGCGTTCTCGGTGCCGATCCAGAGCTGGTTGCGGGCATCGACCAGCACCGTCCAGATGCGGTTGTCGCGCAGGCCGTCTTCCGAGCGCCAGATCCGGTAGTTGCGCCCGTCGTAGCGGGCCAGACCGTCGTTGGTGGCGATCCAGAGGTAACCGTAACGATCCTCGGCCATGCGGTTCACGGTATTGGACGGCAAGCCGTCGAACACCGTCACCTGGCGCGGGCTCGGTGGCACCGGCTGCGCCGCAGCGGGCGACAGGCAGCACAGGAGGACCAGCAGCAGCATCGCCGCCCGCAGATACACCACCGATTGCCTCCTCACGCTGCTTCTGATGATTCCCGCACTACGGGCGTCGGCATGGTAAACCGAAAGTCGCGCCGTTCACGCCCGGCGCTGGCGCATTCAAAGGGCGGTTTGTCGTTTTGCGCGCGCCTGGGCAATGGCAGTCACCAGCATGTCACCGGTCACCGGCTTGCGCAGGAAGCCATCGAACCCGGCCGCCAGGACCTGGCTCTCGGCGTAGGCATCGGAGCGCGCGGTGACCGCCACCAGGGGGAGTTCATAGCCCATGGTGCGCAGCTGGCGAGCGATGGCGGTGCCGTCCAGCGCGGGCAGATCGAGATCGAGCAGGCCCACGTCAAAACCATCGGTGGCAATCTCCGAAAGCGCGCCCAGGCCATGCAGCACGTGCACCACGTCGTGGCCACGGCCACGCAGCAGGCCGGCGATGACCTCGGCCACGGTCGCGTCATCTTCCACCAGCAGGATGCGCAGCGGCGGCAGCACCGGCAGCACCGGCGACTCGCCCGGCGCATTGGCGGCCTGCCGGATCCAGGGCAGCGGCAACCACACCCGGAATCGCGCGCCCTTGCCCGGCTGGCTGTCCACTTCGATGCGTCCGTTCATGGCCACGGCCAGCTCCTGGCAGATCGCCAGGCCCAAACCGCTGCCGCCATAGCGCGACGCGGTGCGCGGGCCGTCCGCCTGTTCGAAGCGATGGAACAGGCGGTCCTGCTGTTCGGCGTTGATGCCCGGGCCGGTGTCATGCACTTCGAAGCAGAGTCCGCCACCGTTCTCTTCCAGGCGCACGGCCAGGCCGACGTGCCCGCGCTCGGTGAACTTGATTGCATTGCCCAGCAGGTTGAGCAGGATCTGCCGCACGCGCATCTCGTCGCCGCTGACGCTGATCGGCCCCGGCGGATCGCCCCCACGCTGGAACCCCAGGTTGCGCTGCTTCGCCATCGGCTCCATCAACGCCTGCACCTGGTCGAGCAGGCCAGCCAGATCGAATGGTCGCAGGTCCAGCTCCAGCCGGCCTGCCTCGATGCGGGCCAGATCCAGCGCGTCATTGACCAGCCGTAGCAGGTGGCTGCCAGCCTGCTGGATCGAGCCTGCATAGCTGCGCTGCACCGCATCCAGCGGGGTGGCCAGCAGCAACTCGCTCATGCCGAGCACACCGGTCATCGGCGTGCGCACCTCATGGCCCAGCGTGGCCAGGAACCGGCTCTTGGCCTGAGAGGCCTGCTCTGCCAGTTGCTGCTTGTGCACGGTCAACTGCCATTGCTGGCGGCGGCGCAGGCGCGCACGGATCGACCACACCAGGATAAGCAGCAGCAGCGAGCCGATCAGCAGGTAGCCGAAGATCGCCATGCCGCTGCGCCACCAGGGTGGCAGCACCTTCACCTGCAACCGCTGTGAAGGCGTCCACGTGCCACTGGCCGTTGCCGCCTGGACTTCAATGACGTAGCTGCCGGTCGGCAGCCGCGACAGCGTGCGCTGGCCGTCACCGCCCTGCTCCACCCAGTTCTGGTCGTAGCCCTGCACCCGGAAGCGGTAACGGTTGCCCTGCGGATTGGCATAGGAAAGCAGTCGCGCATCGATCTGCAGATCACGATCATCCGGCCCCAGCAACAGCGTGCCGGTGGTCGGCAGCGGTTGCCAGCCACGGGCATCATCGCGCCGCACGCGGACCTCGGCGATCACCAGCGACGACGGCGGCAGCACCGCATCGGCAGCATTCACATCGAACACGACCAGGCCGGTCTGGGCCACCGCGAGCACGCGACCATCGGCATTCACCGCCGGCGGCCTGCTGGTGAACTCGGCGTCGGGCAGGCCATCGCGTTCGTTGAACTGCTGCAGGCGGCGCGTCTTCGGGTCCCACCGCAGCAGGCCACGTGGCGTGGTCGCCCACAGGCGGCCGTCTTCGGCCAGCGCCAGTCCTCCCATGCTGACCGACGGCACACCAGCACTGCCATCGATGCGCTGGATCAGGCGCAGGCTCATGCCATCCCATTGGTAGCGTTCCAGCGCCCCCTGCCGGGCCAGCCACAGCTGCTGCGGATCCACCCACACCAGATCGTAGATCAACCCGCGCGAAACGCCCGGCACCGCTTCGAAGCGCCCGGCCTGTTCACGCCAGATCCCCATGTCGCCCATCACCCAGGCCTTGCCCTGTGCATCAAAGCGGATCTGCTCGACAGGTGAATCGGCGGTCTTGCGGAGATCCTCCAGCGGGTAACTACGCAGCACGCGGCCATCGGCGCTGCGCTGCTGCAGGCCCAGGTTCATCACCGACAGCCAGACCGTGCCATCGGGGGCCTGCCGCATCAGATCGATGCGCTGGCGCAGATCGGCTCCCCCATCGATATGCCAATCGTGCAGCGCGCGGGTGGCCGGGTCGTACACGCTGATGCGGCCGGCACGCCCCAGCCACAGGCGCCCGTCCGGCCGCGGCAGCACCGACCACACCGCCCCGCTGCCGATCTCGCGATCGCTGGCCAGCAACTTCAGTACTCCCTGCGCGTCCAGCTGGTACACGCCATGCGCTGAGCCGACGTAGTAATTCCGGCCATCACTGGCTGCACTCAGCAGGTACTGGCTGTCCAGCGGCTTGCCGTCAAGCTGGTTCCAGATCGAAAACCGGCGCCAGTCCGGCGGCAGGTAGGCCAGGCCCTGGGTCAGCAGCGCCACCCACAATCCGCCCTCATGGTCCTGCATCAGATCAAGCACACCGCTCTGGGCAGTGAGGAAGCCACTGCCGCGGTCGCCGTCGAGCCGCCGCAGCATGCTGGCATCTCCACGCAACAGGCCATCGGAGGTGCCCGCCCAGTAACCGCCCTGGCGATCGGCCAGCACCAGTGCCGAACGCAGGTGTGCACTGTCGGCCCAGCGCGGACGGCTGACCCGGTCCTGCGCGTCGATACGGTAGAGGCCGTCATTCTGGCTGCCGGCCCAGATCGAGCCATCGGGGTCGCGGCTCAGCCGCAATACACTAAGCGCCCCCAGTTCGCGCGGCGCGACAGCCTCGAATCCAGTCCCGTTCCAGCGCGCAATGCCCGCCTCGGTGCCGATCCACAGTCGCCCCTGCGCATCGACCAGGCTGCTGTAGATGGTATTGCTGGGCAACCCGCCAGGACGGGCCGGATCATGCTCGAAGAAGCGCAGGCTGCCGTCTTCACCGAAACGGCAGACGCCATGGCCACTGGTGCCGATCCACAGTGCATCCTCGGCGTAGGCCAGCGTCCAGAACTGGCTCATGCAGGGGCCGTTGACCGCATCGAAGGTCTTGAAGCGTTCGCGGTCAGCATCCAGCCGGGCCACGCCCTTGCCATTGATGCCGACCCAGACGCGGTCCAGGGGATCGACCAGCAGGGTCTCGATCTCGTTGCCGGGCAGCGAGCCCGGCTGCTCCGGATCATGTTCCCAGACCCGCAGGTTGCCGCCGTCATAGCGCACCAGGCCACCATCGGTGGCCGCCCAGATATGGCCCTGGCGGTCCTCGGCCAGCGCCAGCACCATGCGCGAGGGCATGCCTTCGGCTGCACCGAAACGGCGCAGGCGCGGTGTTTCCGCCATGTCGAGGGCCGTGGCCGCCGTGGCGAACGCCATCAGCAGCAGCCCCATTCCCGCGATGCCTCGGCACCACCGGCGCCAACCGCTCGTCATCCTGAACCCCCTGTCCTGTCCCGATTGTCACACAGGGCCGGGTTCATGGCTGCAACAGGCTGTTTCCACCGGTGGACCCACCACGAACTGTTGCAGCCATGCACGCAACGTTGGCAGGGGGCTGTGCGTATGATCGCAACGTCCCCCTTCCGGAGCCCGCCATCGATGCGTCCCTGCCTGGCCCTGCTGCCGATGCTGCTCGCCACCGCCCCCGCCTGGGCGGATGCAGATACCTATCGCCTCGATCCGGTGCATACGCGTGTGCTGTTCACCATCGACCACGCGGGTTACTCGCAGGCGATGGGGACGGTCTCCGGCAGTGAGGGCCGCCTGCAGTTCGATCCCGACAACTGGCGCGAGGCCACACTGGATGTCGAGGTCCCCGTGTCGCGATTGGACCTTGGTGATGCCAAATGGAACCAGGCCACGCTGGCCCGCAGCCTTCTGGATGGCGAGCGTTTCCCGAAGGCACATTTCGTCTCCAGCCGGGTCGAACCGATCGATGCCAGGCGCGCCCACGTGATCGGTACCCTGACCCTGCGCGGCGTCAGTCAGGAAGTCACCCTGGACGTGACCCTCAACGCCATCAAGCGCTACCCCCTCCCCCCGTTCCGACGCACCGCCGGTTTTTCCGCCAGCACCACGCTGAGCCGGCGCGCGTTCGGCATCACCGCCTGGCCGGGCGTCATCGGTGATGCAGTACAGCTGAGGATCGAGGCTGAAGCCACCCTCGACCGCAGCGACGCCCCGGGAACTCCCGCTCCCGTTCCGCACTCCGACCCCAAGACGGCCCGCTAGAGGACCTTTCATGACCGCCAAGAACACCCCCGCCGCCTGGGGGAGTGTCAGCCAGATCCTGCATTGGTTGATCGCACTGCTGATCCTCGCCCTGGGCATGGTCGGCCTGACCATGGGCGAACTGCCCAAGACGCCCAAGTACTTCTGGGTCTACACCGCACACAAGTCGATCGGCATCACCGTACTGGCGCTGGTGCTGTTCCGCCTCGGCTGGCGCCTGTACGCCGGCGCCCCCAAGCCGGTGCCGGGCGTGCCCAGCTGGCAGGAGCGCATCGCCAGCGCCACCCACGTGCTGTTGTATGTGCTGATGTTCGCCATCCCGCTGTCGGGCTGGCTGTACGACTCGGCCAGTGGCCTGCGCCCGTTCCGCTGGTTCGGCCTGGTTGATGTGCCCAAGCTGAGTGGCCCGGATCCGCAGGTCGTCGCGGTGTCCCACGCCATCCACGAATACGGCTTCTGGCTGTTGATCGCGGTGGTGCTGGCCCATGCCGGCGCTGCCTTCTACCACCACCTGTTCCAGCGCGATGCAACGTTGTCCCGCATGTTGCCGCGCGGCTGGCTCGCCTCCCCTCAGAAGGACTGACCGATGAACCTGAAACTGACCACTCCGGCCGCCGTGGCCGCCGCCCTGGCCGGCATGCTGGCCACCGCCCCGGCGCTCGCCGCGGACTACGCGCAGGCCCCCGGCGCCGGCTCGATCCTGGTGTTCGCCACCAAGTACGACGGCGAAGTGTTCACCGGCAGCTTTCCGGGCTTTGCCACCAAGCTCAGCTTCGACCCGGCCAACCCGGCCGCCGGTTCGCTGGACGTGGTGATTCCGCTCGCCGGTGCCAAGAGCGGCAACAGCGACCGCGACTCGACCCTGCAGACCGCCGACTTCTTCAACGTCGGCAAGTTCGCCACTGCGCGTTACACCGCCAAGGGCTTCCGTGCGGTGGGCAACGACCAGTTCGCCGCCGACGGCACGCTGGAGCTGCGCGGCGTCAGCAAGCCGGTCACCCTCACCTTCACCTGGAAGCCGGGCACCCAGCCGGTGTTGACCGGCAAGGCCACCGTCAAGCGCCTGGACTTCGGCGTCGGCAGCGGTGACTGGGCCGACACCAAGACCATCCCGGACGAAACCGCGATCAGCACGATCGTGAAGTTCGACGCGAAATGATCAACAGGCCGGGGCACCGCCCCGGCCATCATCTCCGGTGGTGCCGGCCGCTGGCCGGCAACCTCACCGATGCGGGCAGGTGCCGGCCAGCGGCCGGCACTACCGATCGACGGCCAGCCACGCCCGAACCGCAGCCGCGTCGAACGGCCAGTCCAGCTCACGGTCGCCGCGCTCGTCGCGCAGCACCGGCACCCGCGCGCCGTAGCGCGATTCCAGCGCTGGCTGGTCATCCAGGAACACCGATTCGAATTCCGGCGCCCGGGCCTTGGCCAGCTCGGCCAGCGCCATGTCGCACAGGTGGCAGTCGTCACGCTGGAACAGAGTCAACACCGGCAGGGTCCCCTTGGTGGAAATGCTGCGCCGCAGCCATTGAAGTGCGGCGTGAACCGCTAGAATAGCGGTCTCTTCCGGTACCCGCAGTACGGCAACCATGGCTGTCAGCACGTTCGACGTTTTCAAGATCGGCATTGGCCCGAGCTCCTCGCACACCGTCGGGCCGATGAAGGCCGCCGAGCGATTCATCCACCGCTGGTTGCTCGACCCGGGCCGCCTGCACGAGGTCGCGCGCATCCGTGCCGACGTCTACGGCTCGCTGGCGCTGACCGGCCGCGGCCATGGTACCGACAAGGCGATCCTGCTGGGCCTGGAAGGGCAGCGGCCGAACCTGATCGACCCGGACATCATCCCGGCCACGCTGGAGCGCATCCGCAGCAGCAAGCGCATCCAGCTGATGGGCCAGCACGAGATCGCCTTCGACGAGAAGCGCGACCTCGGCATGAACAAGCGCCAGAAGCTGCCCTACCACACCAACGGCATGCGCTTCACCGCGTACAACGCCGAGGACGAAGTGATCGCCACCCGCGATTATTACTCGGTCGGTGGCGGCTTCGTGGTCAACCAGGACGACGCGGCCGATGACCGCATCGTGCCCGACGAGACCCCGCTGCCCTACCCGTTCAAGAGCGGCGACGAGCTGCTGGCGCAGACCGCACGCAGCGGCCTGAGCATCGCCCAGCTGATGTTCGAGAACGAGAAGTGCTGGCGCAGCGAAGACGAGATCCGCGCCAACCTGCGCGAGATCTGGAGCGCGATGCAGTCGTGCGTCGCGCGTGGCATCCGCGAGGAAGGCGTGCTGCCGGGCGGCCTGAAGGTCGGCCGTCGCGCACCGGCGCTGTACCGCGAGCTGTCGTCGAAGCCGGAAGCGGCGATGCGCGATCCGCTGACCACGCTGGACTGGGTCAACCTGTACGCACTAGCGGTCAACGAAGAAAACGCCGCCGGTGGTCGCGTGGTGACCGCGCCGACCAACGGTGCAGCCGGCGTGCTGCCGGCGGTGCTGCATTACTTCGACCGTTTCTGCCCGGGCGCCAACGAGCAGCGTGTGTTCGACTTCCTGCTGACTTCGGCGGCGATCGGCATCCTGTACAAGGAAAACGCTTCGATTTCCGGTGCCGAAGTGGGCTGCCAGGGCGAAGTGGGCGTGGCCTGCTCGATGGCGGCCGGCGGCTTGGTCGCGGCGCTGGGCGGCAACCCGAGCCAGATCGAGAATGCTGCGGAAATCGGCATGGAACACAACCTGGGCCTGACCTGCGACCCGATTGGTGGACTGGTGCAGATTCCTTGCATCGAGCGCAATGCGATGGGTGCGGTGAAGGCGATCAATGCCTCGCGCATGGCGATGCGTGGCGACGGCAAGCACAAGGTGTCGCTGGACAAGGTGATCAAGACCATGCGCGATACCGGCCGCGACATGCAGGACAAATACAAGGAAACCAGCCGCGGTGGCCTGGCGGTGAACGTCATCGAGTGCTGATGGCCGCAGCCAGGCATGGCCTGGCTCTACCCTGCAGCCGGGCGTGAGCCCGGCTCAACATCGGACGACACCGTCACCGCGTTCCGGTTAGGCTCGGGGCTCCCCTACCCCGGATTGGCCCCATGCGCGTGATCGCTGCTGCCCTGCTTGCCTGCCTGCCGCTGTCCGCGCTTGCCGCGCCGACCTATGGTCCGCGGCTGGAAGGTTTCGACTATGGCTATCCGGTGAAGACTTTCGCGCTGGAGTCGCAGCGGCAGCCACTGGAAATGGCCTATCTGGATGTCCTGCCCAAACGCCGCGCCATCGGCGTGGTGGTGCTGCTGCACGGCAAGAATTTCTGCGCAGCCACCTGGCAGCAGACCATCGCGCCGCTGCTGAACGCCGGCTACCGGGTCATCGCCCCGGACCAGGTGGGCTTCTGCAAATCCAGCAAGCCCGAACGCTACCAGTATTCGTTCGCGCAGCTGGCCGCCAACACCCATGCCCTGCTGCAACAGCTGCAGCTGGGTGATGTACCGGTGCACCTGGTCGGTCATTCGATGGGCGGCATGCTGGCGGTGCGCTACGCGCTGATGTTCCCGCAGGACCTGCGCAGCCTGTCACTGGTCAATCCAATCGGGCTGGAAGACTGGAAGGCGCTGGGTGTTCCCTGGCGCAGCGTGGACACGTGGTACGCCGGCGAAATGAACATCAGCTATGACAGCATCCGCCGCTACCAGCTGGACGTGTACTACGACGGCAAGTGGAAACCGGCGTATGAACCGTGGGCGCGGATGCAGTCGGGCATGTATGAAGGCCCGGGCAAGCAGGTCGTTGCATGGAGCCAGGCACTGGCATCGGACATGGTGTTCAACCAGCCGGTGGTCTACGAACTGAAGAATCTGCAGGTGCCGACCACGTTGTTCATCGGCCAGAAGGACCGCACCGCGATCGGCCGTGACCTGGCGCCGCCTGCGGTGAAGGCGACGCTGGGCAATTATCCGGTGCTGGGCAGAGCAGCGGCCGCGGCCATTCCGGGCGCGACGCTGGTCGAGTTCGCCGAACTGGGCCATTCGCCGCAGGTGCAGGACCCGAAGCAGTTCAATGCGGCATTGTTGAAGGCGTTGAGGTCGCGTTGAGATTGCGGGCCCGCCGGGCATGGCCCGGCGAGCGCAGCAGCACGGACATCAACCCACGATCCGCAGCACGTCATCCAGCAACGCGGCCGCAGTGACTTCCGCACCCGCGCCCGGCCCCTGGATCAGCAACGGCTGGCGGCGGTAGCGATCACTGTGGATGGCCACGCGGTTGTCGGTGCCCGCACCCTGCGCCAAGGGGTGATCGGCCGGCAACTCGCGCAGGCCTACCTGCGCACCCTCGCCATCAACGCGGCCGACGAAACGCAGCACACGACCATTGTCGCGTGCCTGCTGCCAGCGCGCCTGCAGCGGCGCATCCAGCTGCTCGAGCGCAGCCACCGCATCCTCCAGCGGCAGCGCTGCCAGCGCTTCAGGCACCAGTGAATCCACCTGCACCTGCGAAGCATCCAGCGCCAGCCCGCTGCTGCGCGCCAGGATCAGCAGCTTGCGGCGCACGTCCTCGCCGGACAGATCCAGACGCGGGTCCGGTTCGGTATAACCGGCCGCCAGCGCCTCGCGCACCGCCGCCGAGAACGGCGATTGGCCGTCATAGCGATGGAACAGCCACGCCAGCGAGCCGGACAGCACGCCCTCGATGGCGTGGATGTGGTCGCCACCGGCTACCAGCGCGCGCAGGCTGCTCAGCAACGGCAGGCCGGCACCGACGGTGGCGCTGTCGCCATAGCGTGCGCCACTGTCTGCGCAGCTCTCGGCGATGGCCGTGGCACGTGCCAGCTGCGCACCGCGGCCCAGCTTGTTGGCGGTGACCACGTGCACCCCACGCGCCAGCCACTGCACGTGACGTGCGGCCACATCTTCGCTGGCAGTGGCGTCGACCACCACGTCACCCCGTTCCAGCCCTTCGGCGTTCGCCCATGGCGGCGAACTGAGTCCGTCACGCGGTGCGCGTCGTGCCAGCTCCAGCGGCAACGCCAGATCACGGTCGATCGCCAGTGCGGTGCGCGAATTGGCCAGCCACTGCACGCTGGGCAGTTCCAACCCGCGTGCCTGCAACGCCTGGTAACGCTGCACGAAGGCCGAGCCCACCGTGCCGGTGCCGAGCAACGCCAGGCGTCCCACGCCCAGCGCAGGAATGTCAGCGGCGAGCGCGTTCATGCATCCACCACCTGTTTGCGGCGCGCAGCCGCATCGATCACCGCTTCGGCGCGCTGCAGCGCTGCGCCGAGATCAGCCAGCAGGTCACGCTCGGCCTCGATGCCGACCGACAGGCGCAGCAGGCCTTCGCTGATGCCGGCGGCCGCACGCGCTTCAGCGGTCATCGCTGCATGGGTCATGGTGGCCGGGTGCGCGATCAGGCTTTCGACGCCACCCAGCGATTCAGCCAGGGTGAAGCAGCGCAGGCCATCGACGAAGGCACGCACTGCGGCATGCGGATCATCGCCTTCGCAGTCGGCCAGTTCGAACGACAGCATCGCGCCGAAGCCGCTTTGCTGGCGCGCGGCGATGGCGTGGCCCGGGTGATCGGCCAGGCCTGGGTAGTACACCGCGCCGACCGCCGGATGCTGGTCCAGCAGGGCGACGATCGACGCGGTGTTTTCCTGGTGCACGCGCAGGCGCGCATCCAGCGTGCGCAGGCCGCGCAGGGTCAGGAACGCATCGAACGGCGAGCCGGTCAGGCCCAGCGCGTTGCCCCACCACACCAGCTGCTCGTGCAGCGCCGGATCGCGCGCGACCACCGCCCCACCGACCACATCGCTGTGGCCATTGATGTACTTGGTGGTGGAATGCAGCACGAGGTCCGCGCCGAACGACAGCGGCTGCTGCAGTGCCGGCGACAGGAAGGTGTTGTCGACTACCACCAGTGCACCGGCCTTGTGCGCGGCCTCGATGACGAAGCGCAGGTCGGTGATGCGCAGCAGCGGGTTGGACGGCGTTTCCACCAGCACCAGCTTCGGCTGCGTGGCCAGCGCCTGCGCCAGCGCGCGCGGATCGGTCAGGTCGGCGGTGACCAGTTCGAAGTGGCCCTTCTTCGCCAGCGCATTGAACAGCCGCCAGCTGCCGCCGTATGCATCGTGCGGCACCACCAGGGTGTCGCCCGGCTGCAGCAATGCGTTCAACACCAGGTTGATCGCACCCATGCCGGTGGCGGTGATGACACCGCCGGCGCCGCCCTCCAGTTCCGCCAGCGCCTCGCCGAGCAGGTCACGGGTCGGGTTGCCACTGCGCGTGTAGTCGTACTGGCGCTTGTTGCCGAAGCCTTCAAAGCTGAAGTTCGACGACAGCACGATCGGCGGCGTGACCGCACCATGCGCGGTGTCCCGATCGATGCCGGCACGGACGGCGGCAGTGGTGCGACTACAGGACGGCTCGTTTGCGTGCAGGCTCATGCGGACTCTCCAGAAGTGCGGAAGGCGGTGGCGAGGATCGCGTCGATGCGATCGGTTTCTTTGAGGAAGGCGTCGTGGCCGTAGGGCGAGCGCAGCACGCGCAGACTGCCGCGCGGGCCCAGCCCTTCGACCAGACCGACCAGGTCGGCCAGCGGCACCAGGCGGTCACCCTCCACCGCGACAACTACGGTGGGCGGCAGGATCGCGGTGGGGTCGACGCGGTGCAGGTCGATCGATTCGGACAGGCGCAGGTAAGCAGTCACTGGCGTGCGCGCGACGTACTGCGCACCGGCCGCATCGAGATAGTCTTCGGCGGCCACGCGCACGCGGCCATTGATCACTTCCGGCGCGGCATCGAAGCGCTCGCCGAACTCTTCCGGGGTGCGGTAGCTGAGCATGGCGAACTGCCGGGCCAACGCCAGACCGTGGTCTTCGCCGCACTGCAGCTGGCCCAACGCGACCGCGCGGCGCTGCAATGCGCGCCAGGCGGCGGCATACGGATGCGGGCGATGCGCGCCACTGGCCAGCACCAGCTGGCGCACGCGTGCACGGTGGCGGATCGCGAACTGCTGGCCGACCAGCGCCCCGTAGGAGTAGCCCACGAACGCCTTCAGCGTGCGGATGCCGAGATGGTCCAGCAGCAGCGCCAGTGCATCGGCCTGGTCGGCGGTATCGATCGGCACATCCAGTGCACCATCGGCGCCGATGAAGTCGAAGGCCAGTACACGCAGCTGCTGCGGATCCAGCGCGCGCCCGCTGCCGACCAGGTCTTCGGCCCAGCCCTTCTCGCTGAACTGTGCATTGGACGCCACGTGGCGATGGGCGGAAATGCCGCCGGCCAGCACCACCACCGGCGCATTGGCCGGGCCGACCCACTCATAGCGCAGGCGCACCGGGCTGGGGCCGGCGTGACGCATCGACAGCACCGCGGCGAACTCACCGCGCTCGGCATGCACGCGGTCTTCGACCGGCACGCTGACGGGGACAAAGGGTTCGGGGCGAAGCGCGGTACTGGCGGCGAAGCTCATGGCGGGATCCGGTTGGGGAATCGGCCATCGAGCCTTCGCGGGGCCCGCGTTCGAGATGCACGTGGGGTGCATGGTTCGAACCATCTTTCGGTGGACGCCACGGTCCCCGCAGGATTTGGCACCTACGCAGACGCTTTCGCATCCGCGGGCTGCCCCGGCTTCAAAGGGCCTGTCCCTCTGCCGGTCTCGATGGTGGGGCCACGATGCCAGCCCTTTCCGGCACTGTCAATCCCTTCATGCGGATAAAGCGATGAATATTTTCAACGCGACTATGCGAAGGCGGTCGCGGTCGTCCTGTTCAGGATCGGCTACAGTCCCGGCGGTCCCTACCCTCTGGAACCACTGATGCTGCGCCTGCCCCTGACCTGCCTGCTGATGTCCCTGCTGGCGAGCACGACGGCCAGCGCCGGTGACTGGCGCCAGGGCTGGGGACTGGCTGCCTCGCCTGCCCCGGCAACCCGCGCAGGCAGCACCGAGGGCGCCGCCCCCATGGCCCGGCTGCGCCTGCAGCCGGTCGGCACGCAATGGCAGGCCCGGATCGACAATGGGCTGGCAGGACCGCTGCAGATCGAACTGCGCGCTGCACCCGGACGCCCGGTCGAAGGGCTGCCGCTGCAATCGCTGATCCAGGGCGACAGCAGCCTGGTGGTCGGCCACCTGCCCGCCCCGCTCGATGGCCGCACGCTGGATCTGCGCCTGCAGTCGGTGCCGGGCAACCCGGCCGCACAGGCCGAAGATGTCGCCTATCGCCTGCCTTTCGATGCGGCCCGTCCGCGCGTGGACCAGGCGCCGCAGGGCCGGTTCAGCCACGATGACGAGGAGAACCGCGACGCGGTGGACTTCGCACTGCCGGAGGGCACGCTGGTGCTGGCCGCGCGCGAGGGCACGGTGATGCAGATCCAGGATGGCTTCCGTGGCAACGGCCAGGACCGCGAACGTGATGGTGCCCGCGCCAACTTCATCCGTGTGCTGCACAGCGACGGCAGCATGGCGCTGTACGGCCACCTGCAGGCCGGCGGCATGCGCGTGCGTCGCGGCCAGGCGGTGGGGACCGGACAGCCGCTCGGCCTGTCCGGCAACAGCGGCTTCAGCAGCGCGCCGCACCTGCACTTCGTGGTGCAGGTCAACCGCGGCATGGGCCTGCGCTCGGTGCCGGCACGCATCTTCGCCGAGCAGGGCCAACTGCAGTTCGCCCGCCAGGGCGAGGTCGAGGGCGGCATCGGGCGCTGAACGGCCCCGGCCGGTATAATCGGGCGCTTATCTCTTTGAAAAGCGCCCCGGGCGGGCGCCACTGCCATGTCCGAAGTCGCCAACGAAGCGTCGCGTCGCCGCACCTTCGCCATCATCTCCCACCCTGACGCCGGCAAGACCACGCTGACCGAAAAGCTGCTGCTGTTCGGAGGCGCGATCCAGATGGCCGGTTCGGTCAAGGGCCGCAAGGCCGCCCGCCACGCCACCTCCGACTGGATGGCGCTGGAAAAGGAGCGCGGCATCTCCGTCACCTCCTCGGTGATGCAGTTCCCGTACGAAGGCAAGATCGTCAACCTGCTCGACACCCCCGGCCACGCCGACTTCGGCGAGGACACCTACCGCGTGCTGACCGCGGTGGACTCGGCGCTGATGGTGATCGACGTGGCCAAGGGCGTGGAAGAGCGCACCATCAAGCTGATGGAAGTCTGCCGCCTGCGCGACACCCCGATCATGACCTTCATCAACAAGCTCGACCGCGAGGGCAAGGACCCGATCGAGCTGCTGGATGAAGTGGAAACCGTGCTGGGCATCCAGTGCGCGCCGGTCACCTGGCCGATCGGCATGGGCCAGCGCCTGAAGGGGGTGGTCCACCTGCTGACCGGCGAAGTGCACCTGTACGAACCGGGCCGCAACTTCACCCGCCAGGACTCGACCATCTTCCCGTCCATCGATGCGCCCGGCCTGGCCGAGAAGATCGGTGCACAGATGCTGGCCGACCTGCGCGACGAACTGGAACTGGTGCAGGGCGCCAGCCATCCGTTCGACCTGGACGCCTACCGCGCCGGCAAGCAGACCCCGGTGTTCTTCGGTTCCGGCGTGAACAATTTCGGCGTGCAGCCGCTGCTGGACTTCTTCGTCGAACATGCCCCGTCGCCGCAGGCGCGTTCCACCACCGGCCGCGAGATCGCCCCGGAAGAGAACAAGCTGACCGGCTTCGTGTTCAAGATCCAGGCCAACATGGACCCGCAGCACCGTGACCGCGTGGCGTTCATGCGGGTCTGCTCGGGCCGCTTCAGCGCCGGCATGAAGACCTTCCACGTGCGCACCGGCAAGGAAATGAAGCTGGCCAACGCGCTGACCTTCATGGCCAGCGACCGCGAGATCGCCGCCGAGGCGTGGCCGGGCGATGTGATCGGCATCCACAACCACGGCACCATTTCCATCGGCGATACCTTCACCGAAGGCGAAGCAGTCACCTTCACCGGCATCCCCAACTTCGCCCCGGAACTGTTCCGCCGCGCCCGCCTGCGCGATCCGCTCAAGCTCAAGCAGCTGCAGAAGGGCCTGGCCCAGCTGTCCGAGGAAGGTGCGACCCAGTTCTTCCGGCCGCTGACCAGCAACGACCTGATCCTGGGTGCGGTCGGCGTGCTGCAGTTCGACGTGGCCGCCTACCGCCTGAAGGACGAGTACGGCGTGGAAGCCACCTTCGAGCCGGTCAGCGTGACCACTGCGCGTTGGGTCCACTGCAGCAACGAGAAGAAGCTGGAAGAGTTCCGCGAGAAGAATGCGCTGAACCTGGCGCTGGATGCGGCCGGCCACCTGGTCTACCTGGCACCGACCCGGGTCAACCTGCAGCTGGCCCAGGAACGCTCGCCGGACGTGCGCTTCTCGGCCACCCGCGAAGCGGCGCATACGGTTTCGGTGGGCTGATGCCAGCGGGCCGGATCCCTTTCCGCAAGGAAAGGGCTCTGCCCCCGGCCGTCGCGGGTGGTTCATCCACGCATGGCGTGGATCTACCGCTCACGGATTCATCGGCGCAACGCAGGGATTCACCCACCATACGGTGACGGGCGTGCACACGGCGGCCATCGCGGCGATGATAGGGGGACGCGGGTCCCCCTCCCCGTGAACGATGCCCATGCCCATGTCCACGACGTCCATTGCTTCGATCCGTGAAGAAATCGCCAGCGCCCTGACCCATGGCCTGGGCGCGGTGTTCGCCCTGGCCGCCAGCGCGGTGCTGATCACCCTGGCTGCGATCTACGGCGACGGCTGGCAGCTGGCCAGTGCGATCGTATTCGGTATCGCGCTGTTGCTGCTGTACACCGCCTCCACCCTGTATCACGCCATCCAGCATCCGGTCGCCAAGGGCCGCTTGAAGGTGTTCGACCACTGCGCGATCTACGTGCTGATCGCGGGCACCTATACCCCGTTCACCCTGATCGGCCTGCGTGGTCCGTGGGGCTGGGGCCTGTTCACCGCGATCTGGGCGCTGGCGCTGGGCGGCGTGGTGTTCAAGCTGTTCTACACCGGTCGCTTCAAGGTGCTCTCAACGGTGATCTACATCGCCATGGGCTGGCTGGTGGTCGTGGCGATCAAGCCGATGTGGGCTTCGATCGACGGCGGCACCCTCACCTGGCTGTTCGCCGGCGGCCTGTCGTACACGCTGGGGACCTACTTCTACCACCGTGAATCGATCCCGTATTCGCATGCGATCTGGCACCTGTTCGTGATCGGTGGCAGCGTCTGCCACTTCGTCGCGGTCACCATGCAGGTGCTGTAAACCAGCGTTCGAACGCGGCGTGTGCACACCACGCACATGGACGCTTCGCGCCCTGTCCACGAAGAGGGGGCAACCATGGCGGCGTGAATGCTGCCGCCTCCCCTGACGCAAAGCGCTCGACCCGCTGGCGCCTCCGCCGCCCCGGCCCACGAGGCCGGCGCTGGCTCACGATCCTGATCTTCCTGCTGGCGGCACTCCTGCTGCTGATCGCGCTGTGGGACTGGAACTGGTTCAAGGGGCCGGTTGAGCGCGCGGTGCAGGCACGCACCGGCCGTGCGCTGCACATCGGGAACCTTGATGTCGACCTCGGCCGCACCAGTACGATCCGCGCCGATGCGATCACCTTCGCCAATGCAAGCTGGGCGAAACAACCCGATATGGCCACCGCAGACCGCGTCGAGATCGACGTGCGGGTGTGGCCCCTGCTGCGCGGCAGCGTGCAGCTGCCCGAAGTACGCCTGACCCGGCCGGACGTGCTGCTGGAAACAGCGCCGCGCAAGGGCGACCCGGGCAACTGGGATTTCCTCGGTGGCAGCGCCGGTGCGACCAGCCCCCAGCTCAAACGGTTGCGCATCGATGACGGTCGCCTGCAGTTCCTCGACGCGCTCGGCCGTACCGATATCCGCGTGGACGTACGCAGCGGCCAGCCGAAACAGGCCGACGCGGCGCCACCGCTTCTGGTGCAGGGCAAGGGACACTGGCAGGGCAATCCGTTCACCCTGCGTGGCGGCACGGAATCACCGCTGGAGCTGACCGACAGCGACCATCCGTTCCGCATCCATCTCGATGGCCGCGCAGGCGCCACCCACGCGGTAGCCAGTGGCACGCTGACCAATCCCTTCCAGCTGCGCGTGTTCGATCTGCAGTTTGCGCTCAGCGGCCAGGACCTCGCCGACCTCTATCCGCTGCTCGGCATTGCCATTCCGCCGTCGCCACCCTATGCGTTGAACGGCCGGCTCAAGCGTGACCACAACGTCTGGCGCTACGACGCCTTCACCGGCAAGGTCGGCGACAGCGACCTCGGTGGCAATCTGCAGTTCGAAGTGGGCGCTGCGCGGCCGCGGCTGACCGCCACGCTGGAATCCAAGCGCCTGGACTTCGATGACCTTGCCGGCTTCGTCGGTGCCCCACCGAAAACCGGCGGCGGTGAAACCGCAAACGCCGAACAGAAGGCCGAGGCCGCACGGGTTGCCGCCCGCGCACGCGTGCTGCCCGACACGCCCTACAACCTCGGCAAGCTGCGCGCGATGGATGCCGACGTGCGCTGGAAAGCCCACCGCATCAACGCGCCATCGCTGCCATTGGATGACATGGATGCGCACCTGTTTCTGGATGACGGCGTACTGCGGCTGGACCCGCTGAACTTCGGCGTGGCCGGAGGCGATATCCGCAGCACGATCCGCATGGACGCGCGCCGTCCGCAGATCAGCACCGCCCTGAAGGCCAGCGTGCGCGGCGTGCAGCTCGGCCAGCTGTTTCCGGACGCGAAACTTGCCGAGCAGGCCAAGGGCGGCATCGGCGGCGAGGTGGACCTGAGCGGCCGCGGCAACTCGATCGCCGCGATGCTCGGCAGCAGCAGTGGCAAGGTCGGCCTGGCGATGGGCCGCGGCCATGTCGGCAACCTGGTGATGGAACTGGCAGGGCTGGACATTACCGAATCGCTGAAATTCCTGGTGACCGGCGACAAACAGATTCCCCTGCGCTGCGCCTTCGCCGACTTCGGCGTGCGCGACGGCCTGATGACCAGCCAGGCGCTGGCGGTGGACACTACCGATACGATCCTCATCGGCGAAGGCACGGTCAGCCTGCGCGACGAGACCCTGGACCTGCTGCTGAAACCGCGCCCGAAGGACAAGAGCATCCTGGTACTGCGCTCTCCACTGCACATCAGTGGCACGTTCAAGGACCCGTCCTTCCGCCCGGACTTCAAGGCGTTGGGGATTCGTGGCGCGGTGGCCCTGGTACTGGGCAGCATTGCCCCGCCGGCGGCGTTGCTGGCGACCATCGAACTGGGGCCGGGCAAGGATGCCGACTGCGGTGGGCAGTATGCGAAGTAGGTTTACAGCGTTGTTCACTGCGCCTGTATTGATCGTGGCTTGAGGGGGATGGGTGGCCCAGGCAGGACACGCCGTGAACCCATCCTTGGGGGCTCGATGGCGCCATCCATGGCGCCAACGGTCCTGCCTGGGCCACCCATCCCCCTCCTGACAGTTTCCCGCGCGCGGAACGAGAGCGGAAATTCAAAGTCAAAAAAAAAAGCAAAGTCAAAAGCTGTTGCCAACCAAGGTTGGCAACTACCAAAAGCGAGCCAACGCGCATGTGCGCACCGCGCTCGCAGGAACGTGTCCAGAGGCGGAGGGTGCGGCTGGGCAGGACCGTGAGGCGCATGGATGCGCCGATCGAGCCCCCATGGATGGGTTTACGGCGTGTCCTGCACGGCCATGCCCTCCGCCCTCCGACGTAGCAGGAAGGCGCTGCTTTGGCTTTGGCTTTGGCTTTGAGCTTCGAAAAGCGGGCCGGCGGGCCGCAGGCCCGCCAGCGAACAACTCACCCCGCCACGATGTACTGCTGCAGCTGATCCAGCTCGCGCCGCTGCGCATCGATCACCGACTTCACCAGGTCGCCGATGGAAATCACCCCCAGCACCTGTGCCCCCTCCACCACTGGCAGGTGGCGGATGCGGTAGTCGGTCACCAGCTGCAGGCAGTGCTCCACCTGCTCGCCCGGCGAAACCGTCACCACCTTCGCCGTCATGATCTCGGCCACCGCCGTATCCCGCGACGAACGATCACGCAGCACGATCTTGCGCGCGTAATCGCGCTCCGAAAGGATCCCGACCAGCCGCGGACCGTCCATCACCAGCACCGCGCCAATGCCCTTTTCCGCCATCAACCGGATCGCATCGATCACCGCCGCATCCGGCGCGACCGCATGTACTTCAGGAGACTTGCCGTCCAACAGTTGCCGTACCGTGGTCATCTGCCTGCCCTCCGAGGGTGGGTTGCAGGGCCGAGTCTGCCACGGCGGATGCTAGCCAGGCGTCAACCAGGTACAACGGGCGCTGCTTGGATTCCTCGTACAGCCGTCCCAGGTACTCACCGATCAGGCCCAGCGCGATCAACTGTACCCCGCCCAGAAACAGGATCACCGCCATCATCGTCGGCCAACCCGCCACCCGGTCACCGTACAGGGCCGCCTTGGCAATCACCCACACGCCGAATACGAAGGCCACCGCCGCCGTTGCCAGGCCCATGTAGGTCGCCGCCCGCAGGGGAACGGTCGAGAACCCGGTGATGCCCTCCAGCGCGAAGTTCCACAGCCGCCACAGGCTGAACTTGCTGGAGCCGGCCACCCGCGCGTGACGGTGGTAGGGCACAGCAATACGCTTGAATCCGACCCAGCTGAAAAGGCCCTTCATGAAGCGGTGGCGTTCACGCATCTCGCGCAGCGCACTCAGCGCGCGTGGCGACAACAGACGGAAATCACCGGTGTCGGCAGGGATCGGCGTGCGTGACAGGCGGCCGATCACCCGATAGAACGCCGCCGCCGTGGCGCGCTTGATCCAGGCTTCGCCATCGCGGGCCATGCGCGTGCCATAGACGTTGTCATGGCCCTCGCGCCAGCGCGCAACGAACTGCGGCACCAGTTCCGGCGGGTCCTGGCCATCGGCATCCAGGATCATCGCCGCGCCGTCGCGCACCAGATCCAGGCCGGCAGTCAGCGCGGCCTCCTTGCCGAAATTGCGCGACAGCTTCAACGCCGATACGCGCGCGTCGTCCTGCGCCAATCCTGCAATCACCTGCCAGGTACCGTCGTGGCTGCCATCGTCCACATACAGGATGTGGCCATCGATGTCGGGCATTCCGTCCAGCACCGCACACAGGCGGGGATGCAGGCACGGCAGCGCCTGCTCCTCGTTGTAGGCGGCGATGACGACAGTAAGGCGTTCGCGATTCATGCCCGGATTGTACGTCGCCTGCAGGTGCACGGCCTGCCGCCCCGATGGCAGGTGTCCTCAGTCTTCCGACAGGTACGCCGCGCCGCCCAGCTGCCGTGCCTGGCGCTGGATCCATGCCGCGCGCCGCTGCACGTACGGCCCTGGCTTTGCCGCGTTGTAGCGCCGCGGTGCCGGCAACACCGCCGCCAGCCGTGCACTCTCGGCCGGACTCAACCGGGACGCATCCTTGCCCCAGAACGTCTGCGCCGCCGCCTGCGCGCCATAGACGCCGTCGCCGAACTCGGCGATGTTGGCGTACATCTCCAGGATCCGTTCCTTCGGCCACAGTGCTTCGATCAGCACCGTGTACCAGACTTCCAGGCCTTTGCGGATCCAGCTGCGGCCCTGCCAGAGGAACAGGTTCTTGGCGACCTGCTGGCTGATCGTGCTGGCCCCCCGCAGGCGTCCGCCCTTGGCGTTGTGGTCGCGGGCCTTCTCGATGGCCTGCAGGTCGAAGCCATTGTGGTCGGGGAAGCGCTGGTCCTCCGCGGCCACCAGCGAGATCGGCAGGCTCGCTGCCATCTGGTCCAGGTCGCGCCACTGGTAATGCAGGCGATAGGACCAGTCGGCCTCCCCCAATGCCTCGCCATAGCGCCACAGCATGACCGTGGATACCGGCGGGTCGATGAACCGCAGCACCAGTACCTGCAGGCAGCTGAAAGCGGCCAGCAGCAGCGGCAGCCAGAGCAGCCGTTTCCAGCGCCAGCGCCTGCGGCGCGGGACTTCCGCGATGGCCTCCACCTTGTGCTGCTCTCCCCCTGCCCCCATTACTGGTGCATCCTTCTTCTATCCGGTTGTCGGCGCATTATCCGGCAACCGCCCTCGTTTACGCGCGATGTGAGCCGATGACCGCCAACCCCGATTCCCTGATCCGCTTCCTGCTTCCCGACGCTGGCGTCCGTGGCGTCCACGTGCGCCTGCAGGCTACCTGGCAGGAGATCCTGTCCCACGCCGAGTACCCGGATACCGCCGCCGAACTGCTCGGCGAGGCCTGCGTGGCCTCGGCGCTGTTCACCGGCCACACCAAGATCGATGGCCGCCTCTCGATCCAGCTGCGCAGCAGCACCGCGCTGCGCACCCTGTTTGCCGAGTGCACCGCCGCCGGTACCCTGCGCGGCATCGCCCAGCTCAGCGACGGCGCCGATGCGCCGCGCGACCTGTCCAGCCTGGGTGATGACGCCCTGCTCGCGATCACCATCGAGAACCCGGGCCTGGACCCGCGCGAGCCGCAGCGCTACCAGAGCCTGGTCGCGCTGACCGCACCGGAGCTGGACGAGGCCTTCGAGGACTACTTCCGCCAGTCCGAACAGCTGCCGACCCGCCTGCTGCTGGCCGCCGACCGCAACGGCGCCGCCGGCCTGCTGCTGCAGAAGCTGCCGGGTGACGAGGGTGACGAAGACGGCTGGGCGCGTGCCAGCGCCCTGTTCGAGACCCTGGGCAAGGCCGAGCTGCTGGCGACCCCGGCGGAGCAGTTGCTGCACCGCCTGTTCCACGAAGAGAAGCCGGAACTGATGGGCGGCAAGCCGCTGTCCTTCGCCTGCTCCTGTTCCCGCGAGCGGGTCGCGTCGATGCTGCAGTCGCTGGGCGAGGACGAGGCCCGTGCCGCAGCCGCGGACACCGGCGCCGTCGAGGTCCGTTGCGAATTCTGCGGGCGGGAGTATCACTTTCCTTTGACGGAGTTCGGCATACTGTTCCACGGTGCCGAGGGGACTGTACCGGCGCCTGAACGGCTTCAGTAAACGGCTTGTCTTGCATCTGGGGGGATCAAGGCTTGTTAAGAATTCATAAACACCCTAGGATCAAGTTCCCGTCTCCGCGGGAACTTCCGTTGTCCGTCCCTGTCTGAACTGGTCCGATGCGTACCTTCCTGCGTCTACCGCTGGCCCTGCTGATCGCCCTTGGCGCGATCACGGGCGTGCACGCGCAGAGCAAGGACACCCGGACCGTGCTGCCGGTATGGAACAAGGGCAGCGGCAAGGTCGAGGCCCTGC
This sequence comes from Stenotrophomonas mexicanensis, assembly GCF_032911605.1. NCBI lineage: Bacteria > Pseudomonadati > Pseudomonadota > Gammaproteobacteria > Lysobacterales > Lysobacteraceae > Stenotrophomonas > Stenotrophomonas mexicanensis. The sequence continues at coordinate 42,285 of NZ_JAWJTG010000010.1, read as the reverse complement.
TGTACCTGGAGCCCACCGGTGAACAGGCCGCCGGCGCCCGCTGGCACTTCGGCCGCAACTCGCTGGATGCGGCCTTCGGCCTGTCCTCCGGCGATTCGCTGGGCCTGCTCTGCAACAGCAGCAGCGGGACCAGCATGAGCGGCCTGGCCAGTCACTGCATGCTGGCCAGCCTGGGTGACGACGACGACCTCAACAGCCGCCGCTTCACCGGTACCGCCGCGCTGAACCGCGGCAGCAGCCGTCTCGGCATCACCGCCGGCACCGGTCGTGAAACACTTCCGGCGTGGCTGTCCGGCCCGAACAAGACACCCTCGCTGCGTGCCGAGCAGAACGATCTGACCGTATTCGCGCAGAAGAACATCGGCCGCGAGGGTTTTGTCTCGATCGCCGGTACCTACGCCAAGGCCCGCCTGGTACCGCTGGCCGATGCCGCACCGTCCATCGTCGACCGCTGGGACAGCAAGAGCCTGAGCATCGGCGCCGGCTACGGCAACTTCACCGGCAGCATCATCGGCCGCGTGATCGACGTGCCGGGCAAGCCCGGCAAGTGGGAGGGCCTGGGCATCGGCCTGACCTGGCGTACCCCGTGGTCTGGCCAACTTACCGTTGGCGCCGAGAACGTGATCAGCCGCGGCAAGAATCCGTTCTCCCCGCGCAATGAAAGCAATGACGACGGCACCGTGCCGTATGTGCGTTACGAACAGGATCTCTGACCCCACCTCCCGGGTCTTCCTGAAGTGACTTCTCCCGGGCGCCGAAAGGCGCCCGTTGCGTATGCGCGTTCGTGATACACGCAGAGCGCTTTTCGACGAATTGGATACCGCGCAATTCACGTCGACACACTGCGATACACATCAACGGAAACTTTTTTCGTCACTTTGCGCTAACAAACGAGACAGAGTGATGTCACCTGCGATTCAACCCCTTGATTTCGTGCATCAATTTTCATTTTTACCAAAATCATAGACTTGATTAACGCAGCTTTAATTCTTGGCGAACGCCCGCTACTATCGGCTCAGCCTCGCGATTTGGGAGCGCTTTTCGCTCCCCCGCCGGGCATTAACCCAGCCAAGATTTCTTGGAGAGAGAGAGCCAATGAATTTCCAGTCCAACAAGCTGCGCGATGCCGTTCTGGTCGCGCTCGTTGCCGGTGTGGCGTCCACTGCCACCGCCCAGGCCCAGGAAGCGACCAACCTTGACCGCATCTCGGTCACCGGTTCGCGCATCAAGAGCACCGACATCGAAACCTCGCAGCCGGTCCTGAGCCTGACCCGCGCCGACATCGACAAGCAGGGCGTGACTTCGGTCGCCGACATCCTGCAGCGCGTTGCCGCCAACGGCGCCGCCCTGAACCGTACCTACAACAACGGCGGTGACGGTTCGGCCGGCGTCAGCCTGCGCAACCTGGGTTCCGAGCGCACCCTGGTACTGGTCAATGGCCGTCGCTGGACCACCGGCCTGGATGGCAGCGTCGACCTGAACACCATTCCGACCGCGATGATCGAGCGCATCGACGTCCTGAAGGACGGCGCTTCGACCATCTACGGTTCGGACGCGATCGCCGGCGTGGTGAACATCATCACCAAGCAGAACTTCGATGGCGCGGAAGCCAACTTCTACAAGGGCCAGTACAGCGCCGGTGACGGCGACCGCGAAGCGGCCGACTTCACCCTGGGCACCACCACTGACCGCGCGTCGCTGGTGCTCGGCGTGTCCTACGTCAACGAAAAGGCCGTGATGGCTGGCGATCGCAAGATCTCCGCCGGCGGCCCGCCGTTCTTCAGCGGCCAGAGCAGCACCGGCATTCCGGGTTCGTATCTGCGTAATGACGAGCGTTACGTCATCCTCAACGGCGTGGAAACGCCGTTCGATCCCAATGTTCACGGCTACAACACCGCGCCGGACAACTACCTGCTGACCCCCAACGAGCGCACCTCGCTGTTTGCTGTGGGTTCTTATAACGTTACTGACAACATCACCTTCCGTACCGAGGCGATGTACAACGAACGCAAGTCCGAGCAGCTGCTGGCCGCCATGCCTGTCACTGGCATGGACCTGAGCGCGGGCAGCATGTACAACCCATACGGTGTTGAGCTGGAAGGTGTCGCACGCCGCTTCAACGAAACCGGTGGACGCTCGTTCAACCAGAACGTCAAGAACTGGCACTTCTATGGCGGTTTCGAAGGCTTCTTCGAGTTCGCCGACCGTAACTTCGACTGGGATGTCGGCTACCGCTACGACAAGACCGACCAGAACGACCTGACCTACGGTCTGTTCAATGTGCAGCGCCTGGAAGAAGCCTACGGCCCGTCGGCCATCCGCGATGGCAAGCCAGCCTGCTTGAATGCGGCAGGCGAAGTCATCCCGGGCTGCGCCCCGATCAACCCGCTGGGTGGGTTGGGCTCAATCTCGCAGGAGGCACTGGATTACACCTCGTTCACCGCGCATGACTCCGCAAGTCTGGTGTCCAAGGGCTATTACGCCAACATCTCCGGCGAGATCGTGCAGCTGCCGGCTGGTGCATTGGGCTTCGCAGCTGGTTACGAATATCGCAAGGAAACCGGCCAGTTCGATCCGGACGCCTTCATCGCCTCTGGCCTGAGCACCGGCAACGGAGCATCGCCCACCAAGGGTAGCTATGACCTGGACGAGTTCTTCCTGGAACTGTCGATCCCGGTGCTGGCTGACCTGCCAGGTGCCAAGCTACTCGACTTCAGCGCGGCAACCCGCTACTCGAAGTACAGCAACTTCGGCAACACCACCAACAACAAGTTCGGTTTCCGCTGGAAGCCGATCGACGACCTGATGGTGCGTGGTAACTACTCGGAAGGCTTCCGCGCCCCGAGCATCAACAACCTGTATCGCGGCGATGCTGACTCGTTCGAGAGCTACATCGATCCCTGCTCCTCAACCTCTGGTCGCCGTACCGGCGCTATCGCTGCCCAATGTGCGGCAGAGGGCGTGCCGATCGGCTTCGTTCAGCCGGGCGCTGGCAGTGGTGCGAAGCAGACTCCTGAGCCGTTCACCTGGCAGGCCAACCCGAACCTGAAGCCGGAAACCTCGACCAGCAAGACGCTGGGCCTGGTATGGAGCCCGAGCTTCGTGCAGGGTCTGAACGTGACCCTGGACTGGTGGCAGATCAAGATCGAGGACGCCATCACCCGTCCGGCCATCCAGGACATCATGGATCGTTGCTATGGCGGCACCGCGCAGGAGCAGGCAGCCAACTGTGGCCTGATCACGCGTGACCCGAACTACGGCAGCACCAACCAGCGTTACACCATCACCAACGTCGACATGCCGCTGCAGAACCTGGCGTCGTACAAGGTGGAAGGTTGGGATCTGGGCATCCTGTACAAGTTGCCGGAAACTTCGATCGGCCAGTTCACCATCACTCTGGACGGCACCTACCTGTCCAAGTGGGATACCAAGTCGACTCAGGATGCTCCGATCGAGGGTCGCCAGGGACGCTATCTCGACCAGGATCCGTACTGGCGCATCCGTTCCAATCTGTATGTCGACTGGTCCTACGGGGACTTCGGGGTCAACTACGGCATTCGTTACAAGTCCGGCATGACTGAACTGTGCCCGTTTGATCCAGTCAAGGAACCGGAAACCTTCGCCTACTGCTCTGATGGCGCGAAGGGAACGAACCACATTGGTGCCACGACCTACCACGACATCCAGTTCCGCTACAACACGCCGTGGAAGGGCACCATCATGGTCGGCCTGAACAACGCGTGGGACAAGAGCCCGCCGGTTTCGTACTACACCTCGTACAACATGTTCGACCCGCAGTACGACCTGCCGGGCCGCTACATGTACATGCAGTACAAGCAGAAGTTCTGATCGATCCACTGATCAGCTGATGCAGCAACGGCCCCGCAAGGGGCCGTTGTTTTTTTGTGCCTGCCAGATCGCGGCAGCACCAACGGAAAAGGCCGCGGCATTGCTGCGGCCTTTCTGCATTCAACGCAGCAACGACGCTCAACCGTTCGGAATCAGCGTCTCGATGAGATGCTCGACATAGGCCTCGAAATCCTCGCGCGCCTGCTTGGGCTGCTGCAACTGCAGCGACAGCTGGAGGAAGCCGACATAGGCCGCGTACGCCAGGCGTGCGCGGTGGCGCGCATCGGTCGAGCTGAGCCCAGCCTGGCGGAACGAGGCGATCAGATAGTCGAGGCGGCGCTGCGACACGCGGTCGATCACCGGACGCACCATCGGATGGTCCAATGCCTTCAGCAGCTCGCTGTAGATGATGTGCGGCTGCACTTCATGCGCCACCATCTGGAACAGCTGGCGCAGGCGCACGCGCGGGTCCGGTACGTCTTCCAGGCTGCCGAACACCTGTTCCTGTTCGAACAGTTCCCAGCGTTCCAGCGCGGCCTGCAGCAAGGCGTCACGCGAGGGGAAATGCCAATAGAAACTGCCCTTGGTCACGCCGAGGCGCCGCGCCAGCGGTTCCACCGCAACGGCGCCTACGCCTTGTTCAGCAATCAGGTCGAGGGCCGCCTGGGCCCAGTCTTCGGCACTCAGGCGGCTGTTGCGGCCGGCGCGCGGTTCGCCGGCGGAAGCGTCAGGTTGATTCATGGGCTGATTTAACCATACGCCGGGGTTCGTTGCAGTACGCCGTTGCGGGCGAAACCGTCAAAGGGCTCTCCCGCAGGGCTGCCGCACCGCACCATACGATGCAGTATTGACTTCCCTCACAAGCGATCCATACTAGCAAGTATGGTTACGTCCTCTACTCCCGCTGCGTTCCATGACCTGCACCTGGAGGCGGCCAATGGTGCCCGCCTCGCCGCCACTGCCAGCGACCACGGTCGTCGTGGCCGGGTGCTGTTCGCGCACGGTTTCGGCCAGACCCGTCACGCCTGGAATGCCACCGCGCGTGCCCTGTCTGCAGCCGGCCTGCAGACGCTGGCTTATGACGCACGTGGTCACGGCGATTCGGACTGGAATGCCGCCGACCTGCCCTATCACGGCGAACAGTTCGCCGATGACCTGATCGTGCTGGCCGGTGAACAGCCGCGCCCGCCGGTGCTGGTTGCGGCCTCGATGGGGGGCCTGTTCGGCCTGCTGGCCGAGTCGCGCTGGCCGGGCCTGTTCTCGGCGATGGTGCTGGTCGACATCACCCCGCGCTGGGATACCGCCGGTGTCGAGCGCATCCTCGCCTTCATGACCGCCCATCCCGACGGATTCGCCTCGCTGAGCCAGGCCGCCGACGTGATCTCGGCCTACATGCCGCACCGCCCGCGCAAATCCGAGCAGTCGCTGCGCGCGCTGCTGCGCGAAGACGGTCACGGCCGCTGGCGCTGGCACTGGGACCCGCGCCTGGTGGCCGAACTGGCCCGCGACAGCGAACAGCACCAGGACGCACTGGCCGAAGCCGCGCGCCAGGTGAAGTGCCCGTTGCTGCTGGTGAGTGGCGGTCGCAGCGACCTGGTCACGCCGCAGACCGTGGCCGAATTCCTGGCGTTGGCGCCGCACGCGCGCCATGTACAGCTGCCGCAGGCCACGCACATGGTCGCCGGCGATGACAACGACGCCTTTACCGCTACTGTGTTGGACTATCTGGACGTGTTGCCCGCAGCAGACGCTGCGGCTTCGTCCGCCACAAACGAGCACGTCACCGGAGCACGCTCATGAGCATCGTTCTTCCCTTCCTCGCCCTGCTGCTGGCAGGCGCGTTCGTCGCCTACCACCGCATGCGGCTGGTTACCTGGACGCTGATCAGCGTGGCCCTGCTGGCCGCCTGCTGGTTCATTCCCTACGTCAACCAGACCGCCACGATCGTCGCAGCCGCTGTATTGGCCGTCATCGCCGTGCCGCTGCTGCTGCCGTTCATCCGCAAGCCGCTGCTGACCGGCCCGATGATGAAGGTGTTCCGCAAGGTGCTGCCGCCACTGTCGCAGACCGAGCGCATCGCGCTGGAAACCGGCTCGGTCGGTTTCGAGGGTGAACTGTTCACCGGTGATCCGGACTGGAACATCCTGCTCAACTATCCCAAGCCGCAGCTGACCGCCGAAGAACAGGCCTTCCTCGATGGCCCGGTGGAAGAGCTGTGCACCATGGTCAACGACTGGGAAATCACCCACGTCCACGCCGACCTGCCGCCGGAACTGTGGGCCTTCATCAAGAAGAACAAGTTCTTCGGCATGATCATCCCGAAGGAGTACGGCGGCCTGGGCTTCTCCGCGCTGGCCCACCACAAGGTGATCCAGAAGCTGGCGTCGGTGTCTTCGGTGGTCAGCTCCACCGTCGGCGTGCCCAACTCGCTGGGCCCGGGTGAACTGCTGGTGCATTACGGCACCCAGGAACAGAAGGACCAGTATCTGCCGCGCCTGGCTGATGGTCGCGAAGTGCCGTGCTTCGGCCTGACCGGTCCGTTCGCCGGCTCCGACGCCACCTCCATTCCGGACTACGGCATCGTCTGCAAGGGCGAGTGGAACGGCGAGCAGGTGCTCGGCGTCAAGCTGACCTTCGACAAGCGCTACATCACCCTGGCCCCGGTTGCTTCGCTGATCGGCCTGGCCTTCCGCATGTACGACCCGGATGGCCTGATCGGCGATACCCGCGACATCGGCATCACCCTGGGCCTGCTGCCGCGCGACACCGCCGGTGTTGAAATCGGCCGCCGCCACTTCCCGCTGAACTCGACGTTCCAGAACGGTCCGATCCGCGGCAAGGACGTGTTCATTCCGCTGACCCAGCTGATCGGTGGCGCTGCCATGGCCGGCAAGGGCTGGAACATGCTCAACGAGTGCCTGGCCGTGGGCCGCTCGATCACCCTGCCGTCCACCGCCAGTGGCGGTGCCAAGGCCGGTGCCGCGGTGACCGGCGCCTATGCACGCATCCGCAAGCAGTTCGGCCTGTCGGTCGGCCGCTTCGAGGGCGTGGAAGAAGCACTGGCCCGCATCGGCGGCAAGGCGTACAAGATCAGCGCGCTGTCGCAGGCCACCGCCGCCGCGGTTGACCGTGGTGACGTGCCGTCTGTGCCGTCGGCGATCGCCAAGTACCACTGCACCAACATGAGCCGCGAAGTGATCTCGGACATGATGGACGTGATCGGCGGCAAGGGCATCATCCTGGGGCCGCGCAACTTCGCCGGCCGCAGCTGGCAGGCCGCGCCGATCGCGATCACCGTGGAAGGCGCCAACATCATGACCCGCAGCCTGCTGATCTTCGGCCAGGGTGCGATCCTCTGCCACCCGTGGGTGCTGAAGGAAATGAAGGCCGCGCAGGATCCGGATACCCGTGCCGGCCTGCAGGAGTTCGATCGCAGCCTGTTCGGCCACATCCGCTATGGCCTCTCCAATGCCGTGCGTTCGTTCTGGTTCGGCCTGACCGGTGCACGCTTCGGTGCTGCCCCGGGTGACGCCTACACCCGCCGCTACTTCCGCAAGCTGGACCGTTACTCGGCCAACCTGGCGCTGATGGCCGACATCTCGATGATGACCCTCGGCGGCAAGCTGAAGTTCAAGGAATCGCTGTCCGGCCGCCTGGGCGATGTGCTGAGCCACGTCTACATGACCAGCGCCATGCTCAAGCGCTACCACGACGAAGGCGCACCGCAGGCCGACCAGCCGCTGCTGGCCTGGGCCTTCCATGACAGCGTGCACAAGATCGAAGAATCACTGTCGGCCGCGCTGCGCAACTTCCCGATCCGTCCGATCGGTTGGCTGATGTGGGCGTTGATCTTCCCGCTGGGCCGTCGTGCCGAGGCCCCCGGCGACCGCCTGAGCCGCCGCGTGGCCGCCCTGCTGATGGCACCGAATGAAGCCCGCGACCGTCTGGCCAGTGGCGTGTTCCTGACCCCGTGCGAGAACAACCCGGGTGGCCGCATCAACAGCTACCTGAGCAAGGCGATCATGGCCGAGCCGGTGGAGCGCAAGTTCCTGAAGGCGCTGAAGAGCAAGGGCATCGAAGCGCTGGACTTCAAGAGCCAGTTGGACGAGGCCGTGGCCGAAGGCGTGATCACCCAGGACGAGCGCAGCCTGCTGGAAGAACTGCGTACGCTGACCCTGGACACCATCACCGTGGACGACTTCGACACCCACGAACTGCGCGCGGCCAGCTACTACGACCGCCAGCACAAGGACCCGCATTCGCAGGCGGCCTGATCGCCCGCGACACGCGTTGCCACGACGGCGGGCCTCGGCCCGCCGTCGCTTTATCCGCCGACCGGAACATCAACCATGTCCACGCCCCTGCTCTCGCTTTACCACCGCCTGCAGCGCTGGCCTGCCGGCAACTGGCTGTTCTCACGCGCGGTGTGCTTCAAGGCGCCCTACTTCGCCAGCATCGCGCCCACCATCACCGCACTGGAGCCAGGCCGCTGCGAAGGCGTGATCCGCCAGCACCGCCGCATCAACAACCACATTGGCACGGTACATGCGATCGCGATGTGCAACCTGGCCGAGCTGGTCGGCGGGGTGATGGTGGACGCCAGCCTGCCGGCAGACATGCGCTGGATCCCCAAGGGCATGGAAGTGAAATACCAGGCCAAGGCCTTGGGCACGTTGAAGGCCGTGGCGACGCCCATGTTGTCCATCGTCAGTGCTGCGGACGGCTACGACCTGCCCGTGAAGGTCAGCGTGACCGATGCGGCAGGGACCGAGGTGTTCCATGCGACCATCGCAATGTGGGTATCGCCGCGCCCTCCGCGCACAGGCTGATCAACCATGACGACCGCTGAACTGCTTGTGCGCCTGGCAGGCATTCACAGCCTGGGGTTTGCCGCCTTCCATCTGGCGTTCTGGCGGCTGTTCGGCTGGAAACGCGAGCTCGCCCAGCTCGGCACGGTCAACCGCGCGATCATGCAGATCCTCAATCTGCGCGTGATCTATGTGTTCCTGGGAATGGGGCTGATCGCGCTGATCTTTGCCCCGGACCTGGTCGACACTCGTCTGGGGTTGGTCCTGCTGGGTTTCATGGCGGTGTTCTGGGTGGGCCGCGCGCTTGAACAATTCGTCTTCCTGCGCATCAACGACTGGCGCATACACCTGCTGACGGGCCTGTTCGTGCTGGGTGCGGCGCTGCATGCCGTGCCAATGTGGCTGGGCTTCATGCGCGCCATCAGCCGCTGAGCGGCGGCGCCTGCCAGCACGCGCCCACGTCAGAGCGCTCGCGACACCAGCGCCAGAATGGCCGGTACGGCCTGGATCATGAAAATGCGCCGACTCACGCTGTAGGCGCCATAGCACCCCGCCACCACCACGCAGGCCAGCGAGAACGTCACCAGCACCGGCTGATCGATCACCAGCCCCACCACGATGCCCGCCGCCAGAAAGCCGTTGTACAGGCCCTGGTTGGCCGCCAGCACGCGCGTGGTCTCTGCCTTCTCGGGCGTGTTGCGGAAGGTCTTCAGGCCCAGCGGGCGCGTCCACAGGAACATTTCCAGCACCAGGAAATAGACGTGCAGCAGGGCGACCAGCAGGGTCAGGGCGAGGGCGATCCAGTACATGGGCGGTTCCTTGGATAGATGGGTGGGGTGATGGGGTCAGAGCCTCTCCGTGGGAGAGGGAGCCGACCCCGCGCGGCTCAGCGGTCGCGCGGCAGCTTCTTTTCTTCGCGCAGCACACCGAATGCGGCGGCGGTCATGCACGCGGCAACCACCACGCCGCCGATGAACACCACATGTGAACCAAACAGCGACAAGCCCTTGTGCACCCACGCAAAGCTCAGGTCCGCGCCGCGGTACACCACGGTATCGATGGCCGCACCGGCCTTGTAGCGCCACTGCCGGTCCACGCGGGTATAGATGGTTTCGCGTGCCGGCTTGGCCAATGCGAACTCGCTGGCGCGGGTCATCACCTGCACCACTGCGACCATCAACGGCATGGGTGAAGCGGCAAGCACCGAAAAGCCGATCAGGATCGCAAAACCAGGGATCAACAGGGCCGGCGCGATACCGTGGCGCGACAGCAGCCAGCGGGTCAGGCCGAGCTGCATCAGCAGCGCCAGTGCGTTCACCGCCAGGTCGATACGCGAGAAGAAGGCCGTGGCAGCGCCTGCATCGTTGAACGCCGCACGCACGATGCTGGCCTGCTGGTTGTACAGCAGGGTGCCCACGCCCACACCGAACACCACCATGATCGCCAGCCAGCGCAGCAACGGCTCACGCACGATCAGTTTCAGACCGTCCAGCACGCTGCCACCCATCGGCTGCTCGCCGGATACCAGCTGCTGCTCCTGCTCACGCAGCACCGCCCAGTGCCGTAGTCGCCAGATGCTCAACAGGCAGATGGCGAGGAATCCGGCCGAGACCAGCATCAGGTTGGCGATGCCCACACGCTGCACCAGTGCACCGGTGATGATCGGCCCGAGAAAGGCACCGATGGTGCCGGCCGCGCCGATGTAACCGTAGAAGGCACGTGCCTGCGCGTTGGAAAACACATCGGCCATGAAGCTCCAGAACACCGCCACCGCGAACAGGTTGAAGACGGTGATCCAGAAAAAGAACGCCATGCCGCGGCCCGGCACACCGCTGTCGAACAGTACGTAGAAACCCAGCAAGGTGACGATGAAGAACCCATACACCGCCGGCAGGAACACCCGCCGTGGGAAGCGGCTGACCAGCCAGCCGTACACCGGCTGCAGCACCAGCATGATCACGAACACGCAGGAGAACAGGAACTGCAGGACGAAATCCTTCAGCGCGATGCCATGGCTGGCGAACCAGGCGATCAGCATCGGCGGGAACACCGTTTCCAGGTCGGCCGAGGCGGCCATCGCCTCCCGCACCGGGCGCAGCACGTAGTAGCCGCTGAGCAGGCAGAAGAAGTACAGGAACGACCACCACAGCGCCGGCGACTCACGCATTGCCGCCGTCAGCCCACGCAACGGCCCCTTGCCCTTCACCGCGCTCACGCGGTGTCCCTCGCCAGAAGACGGCGGTTGGACAGCGGCATGGCAGGCTCCGGGGGCGGTGAAGCGCGTACGTTAGCCAATGCACTGCAACATCGCCAGCAGCAACCACGCAGAACGCCGCAACGCAGTATCACGGCCCCGCCGGGACGACACGTTCCGACACATGCTTTCGGGGCGTCAAAATTCCAACTTTTTCAACGAGATGCGCATTCATCTTCGCTTTGTTTGTGCACAAGGGAAAAGCGGCGCTAGAATCGCCATCAGCAGTCGCGCACGGGTCTCCACGATGAAAAAGAACAGCCTGCGTCGTCCGATCCGTTCGGCGGCCACCGGTTTGCTGGGCATGTTGATGCCCGTTGCCTTGTCCACCACCGCGCAGACCCCGCCGCCATTGCCGCCGATGCCGGCCAACATCGAATCCGCCGCCACCGCCGTCGCCCACACCCAGCCCGCCGCATACCGCACCGGCCTGGTACCGCAGGTGCAGCTGCCGGCGCCCGGCTTCAACGTGGCCAACATCGAATCGATGGCGCAGCAACTCACCTATGGCGAGCGTGTGCCCGGCATGGCCGTGGCCATCGTGCAGGGTGGCCGCGTACTCAGCGCACGTGGTTATGGCGTTACCGATGTCAACAACCCGCTGCCGGTCGACGCCCACACCGTGTTCCGCCTGGCATCGCTGTCCAAGGCCTTCGCCGGCACCATGGCCGGACTGCTGGTCAACGATGGCACGCTGCGCTGGGACAGCAAGGTCACCGACTATGTGCCGGGCTTCCGCCTGAACTCTCCGGAAGCGACCGATCGCCTTACCGTGGCCGACGTGCTCAGCCACCGCGTCGGCCTGCCGTACAACGCCTACGACCGCGACATCGAAGGCAACGCCGAGTACTACGCACTCACCCAGAAGCTGGCCAATACCAGCCTGAAGTGCCTGCCGGGCGACTGCTACGCCTACCAGAACGTGGCCTTCAGCCTGATCGGCGACGTCGTCTATGCCGCCTCGGGCAGCTTCTACGAGCAGTCGGTCGAGCGCCGCATCTTCAAGCCGCTGGGCATGAACGATGCCAGCCTCGGCCTGGCCGGCATCCAGGCCAGCTCGCGCTGGGCGCGTCCGCACGTGCGCAGCCGCAATGGCTGGGTGTCGCTGACACCGAAGCCGACCTACTACCGCGTCGCCCCGGCCGCCGGCGTCAACGCCAGCGCCAGCGACATGGCGCAGTGGCTGCTGGCCCACACCGGCCATCGCCCGGACGTGCTGCCGGCACCGCTGCTGGCCACCCTGCATTCGAGCCTGATCAACACCCCGGGCGAAATGCGTTCGGGCTGGCGCCGCGAGCGCCTGCATTCGGCCGGCTACGCACTGGGCTGGCGCACCTTCGACTACGCCGGCCACGATGTGGTGTTCCATGCCGGTGCCGTGCAGGGCTATCGCGGCCTGGTCGCGCTGGTGCCGGAACGCGATCTCGGCATCGCCATCATGTGGAACGGCGAAAGCGGCCTGCCCAGCGGCCTGCTGCCGACGGTGCTCGATTCCGCGCTCGGCCTGCCGACGCAGCGCTGGCTGGACTTGGACACCGACTTCGGCAGCGACAACCTGATGGCCGAGGGCGCGAGCCCGGCGCAGCAGGACAAGCGCAAGGGCAAGGGTGCTTCGAGCAACCGTGCGGTGGCCTCGCCGCGCTGAGTTGGCGGGCTTCACCGTGTGTGCGAAGGGCGGCCTGCGGGTCGCCCTTTTTATTGGCAGTTGTAGAGCAAAGCAATCGAGCAGTGCTCGACTCTACAAACGGAAGGCTAATGCGCGAAGTAGTGCATGCCGCCATCCACCGGAATCACCGCGCCGGTGATGTAGCCGGCCAAGGGCGAGGCCAGAAAGGCCACCAGCGGCGCCACCTCCTCCGGATCACCAAAACGCCCGATCGGAATGTTGCGTTCGATGAACTCACGCCGGCTTTCCTCGGTTGGATGCAGGCGGTCCCGGATCTGAGCACTGTTGATGCGTCCCGGCGCGATTGCATTGACCGTGATGCCCTGTGAGGCCAGCGCCGACGACAGCCCTTTGCTCCACAGATGCAACGCCGCCTTCGCCGCCGTGGCAGCATTCACCGCGCGCGGTTCCATTGAACCGCTGAGGTTGATCACCCGCCCCCAGCCCTGCGCCTGCATCGCCGGCAGCAGTGCCTGGGTCAGGCGTCGTGCCGAAGAGAAGTTCAAGGCCATGGCTTCCTCCCAGACATCGTCCCCCGCATCCACCGTGGTCGGCCGGCCTCCTCCAGCCGCATTGACGAGGATGTCGACACGCGTCAGTGCCGCCGAGGCTGCATCCGCAATGTGGCGTACCTGCTCCGCATCGGTGAGGTCGCCCAACAGGACGATCGGTGCCGGCGCGCCTGCAGATTCGATCTCCGCCGCCAATGCATGCAGCGGCTCGGCACGCCGTGCACTGATCGCAATGCGTACTCCCTGTGCCGCCAGCAGCCTGGCCACACCGGCACCGATGCCACTGCCCGCCCCGGTGATCAGCGCGGTACGCCCTTCAAGCCCCAGATCCACGATGTTCTCCCAATCCACCAGCCGGTACATCCGGCCCGTGCAGTACATGCTGTTTGATCACCCCTGATTGATAAACTCCGCGCAGGTTTCAGCATTCAACACCCGGGGTGTCAGATGAATCTGCTGGAGAGCATGCAGGTCTACGTGCTGATCGTGGACAAGGGCAGCCTCAGCGCTGCTGCGGCGGCGATGGATATCTCGGCGACGATGGCCGGCAAGCACCTGCGTGCGCTGGAAGCACGGCTGGGGATGCAGCTGTTGAGCCGTACCACCCGGCGCCAGCACATGACGCCCTTCGGCGAGGACTACTACACCCGCTGCCGGGAGATCCTGCGGCTGGTGGAAGAAACGGACGCGCAGGCGCAGCACCAGCAGCTGGCACCGGCGGGCACGTTGCGCATCAGTGCGCCGGTGATCTTCGGCACGCACGCACTGGTACCGGCACTGGCCGAATACATGGCGCGCCATCCGGATGTCCGGGTCGAAGTCACGCTGAGCGACCGCGTTGTCGACCTCGCCGAGGAGGGTTTCGAAGCGGCGCTGCGCATCGGCACGCTGGCCGACAGCAGCATGCTGGTGGCGCGTGCGCTGGCACCGTATCGCTTGATGATGTGCGCATCGCCGGGGTACCTGGCCAGGCATGGCATGCCTCGCAGCCTGCAGGACCTCGCCCTGCATCAGTGCCTGTCCTTCGAACCGAGCGCACTCGCACAGTGGCTGCAGGCCGATGCTGGCGAACTCGAGCGTGTGCCCGGCGGCCGGCTGCAGATCAACAACGGCGAAGCGCTGCGCACGGCAGCGCTGCACGGGCTGGGCATCGTGCTGCAGTCGGCACTGCTGCTGGCTGCCGACATCGACACCGGACGCCTGGTGCAGCTGTTCCCGGAGTTCGGCCAGACCGGTCGGCCGATGCACGTGGTCTACGCCCACGATCGCTACCACTCGACCCGCCTGCGCAGCTTCCTGGACTTCCTGGTGGAGCGCTTTCCACCGGCGCCGCACCGCTAGCGTCGACCGTCAGAAAAGCAGTCGAGCACGGCTCGACCCTGCAAACGGCCCATAAAAAAACCCCCTCCCCGCTGGGCAGTCAGGGAAGGGGGTTTCAGGATGCGGCTATCGGGAAGTACTTAGATCAGCGGCGCCGGGGTTGCCGGCAGAGCGACCGGAGCAGCCTTCTTCTTGCGGGCGGCCGGCTTGCGCTTGGCAACCTTCTTCGCTGCCTTCTTCGGGGCAGCCTTCTTGGTCGCCTTCTTCGCGGTCTTCTTTACTGCCTTCTTGGCGGTCTTCTTGACAGCCTTCTTGGCAGTGGCCTTCTTCGCGACCTTCTTGGCCGGCTTGCGGGCCGTTGCCTTCTTGGCAGTCTTCTTGGTGGCCTTCTTGGCTACCTTCTTGACGGCCTTCTTCGCGGTCTTCTTGACGGCCTTCTTGGCAGTGGACTTCTTGGCTACCTTCTTCGCCGCCTTCTTCACTGCCTTCTTCGCAGTGGTCTTCTTGGCGACCTTCTTCGCAGCCTTCTTCACTGCCTTCTTGGCGGTCGCCTTCTTCGCGACCTTCTTCACTGCCTTCTTGGCAGCGGCCTTCTTCGCGACCTTCTTCACCGCTTTCTTGGCGGCGGGCTTCTTCTTCGCAGCTTTCTTGGTTGCCATGGGATGGCTCCTCGTCAGTGATAGGGAGTTGAAACGCCCAGGTGGATCAAACCCGCGGATGCTGCGTGCGGGGACCGCCGGCGCGTCAGGCGCGCCGTTACGGATGCGGCAATGCCCGCCTCGATCGGCGGAGCGGACATCGGAACGGGAGTTGCCTTGCATTTCTCCGGGGGAAGCGGGGCCATGTCCACCGTCATCAGGGTCGCGGTGGTCTTGAAGGGGCTGCTTCGCATCGGACGATTGATTCTGCGCACTCGGTTGGGCAGGCAAGGTCTGCTGAGGCGAAACCTAATCACGGTTTTTTTTACTGTCAACAACCCCCGCGAAAAATTTTCACATCCGCGCCATCCCGGACGCCGCCCTCGCCACCGCCGTGCGCGCCCTGCAACGACCATTGAAGCGGCGCGCACGCGCGCCGCATACGACGAAGTCGATGCGCTCTCTGAACAAAAAACACTTGAAATAAGCACTCTGCGCAGATAGGCACATGTTCCGGACAACAGCGCACGTGCATCACCGATGGTCACCCGCACCGTCGCCGACGCCAGCACAACGGGGCCGCAACGGGGGGCGAAAAGTTTTCACATTCGATCGCTTCGGCGCGGGGCGGAAACGCGGATTTGCGCAAAACTGCGCACGCTGATCGGCACCGTTCGTCTGTCGGCTGATGCCACGCCGAGGGTGCAGAGCGAACCCGCCGTCATGAGTCCGACGCACTCGCCAAAACAAAAACGGCCACCCGAAGGTGGCCGTTCCAGAACCCGGAAGTGACGATTCAGTGGTCGTCGTTTTCCAGGGCTTCGGCATACGCGTCCGGATCCAGCAGTTCGTTGACCTCTTCAGCGTTGGTCAGTTCGACCACGAACATCCAGCCTTCGCCGTAGGCATCTTCATTGATGGTTTCCGGCTTGTCGGACAGCGCCGAGTTGACCTCGACGACCTTGCCGCTGATCGGGCTGTAGACGTCCGAGGCGGCCTTCACCGACTCGACAACGGCGATCTGCTCGCCAGCCTTTGCGTCGGCGCCGACTTCCGGCAGTTCGACGTAGACCAGGTCACCCAGCAGGCCCTGGGCGTGGTCGGAAATACCGACGGTGACACGGCCATTGCCTTCGACACGGGCCCACTCATGGGACTTGAGGAACTTGAGGTCGCCGGGGATCTCGCTCATGGGACTGCTCCAGAGATATGCAGGGGTGGAAAAAACGGGGCTAGTGTAACCAACCGGCCGCCACTGCTGTCAGTGACGATCGGCAGTTTCGGATCAGGCGTCGGCGAGCACGCCGGGCTGGGCCTGGCCTTCGCGCACGAACGGGAACTTGACCACGCGCACCGGCACCTGCCGGCCACGGATGTCGACGGTGACCTCGCCCAGTTCACCGGCCGGTACACGGGCGAAGGCGATGCCCTTGGCCAGGGTCGGCGAGAAGGTGCCGGACAGGATCTCGCCCTGGCCGCCGGCGGTGGTCACCGCCTGACCATGGCGCAGCACGCCCTTCTCGTCCATCACCAGACCGATCATCTGGCGGGCGGTGCCGGCAGCCTTCTGCGCTTCCAGCACCTCGCGGCCGATGAAGTCGCGGCCTTCGTCCAGCGACACGGTCCAGGCCAGCGCCGCTTCGTACGGGCTGATCTCTTCGTCCATGTCCTGGCCGTACAGGTTCATGCCGGCTTCCAGGCGCAGCGTGTCGCGTGCGCCGAGGCCGGCCGGCTTCACGCCCGCCGCCAGCAGGCGGTTCCAGAACGCGACCACGGCGTCCTGCGGCAGCAGGATTTCGAAGCCGTCTTCGCCGGTGTAACCGGTACGGGCGACAAACAGTTCGACGCCGTCATCGGACTGCACCTGCAGGGCGGCGAAACGGCCCAGCTTGGCCAGCGCTGCGCGATCGCTTTCGCGGGCCAGGCCGATCACGATGTCGCGCGCCTGCGGGCCCTGCACGGCGAGGATGGCCAGGTCCGGGCGCTGCTCGACGGTGACGCCGAACGGTGCAGCCTGCTCGCGCAGCCAGGCCAGGTCCTTCTCGCGGGTGGAGGCATTGACCACCATGCGGAAGAAATCGTCGCCCAGGTAGTAGACGATCAGGTCGTCGATGACGCCGCCGCGCGGATTCAGCATGCACGAGTACAGCGCCTTGCCGGTCACCTTCAGCTTGTCGACCGAGTTGGCCAGCAGGCGGCGCAGGAACGGCTTGACCTGGTCACCGCGCAGGTCGACCACGGTCATGTGGCTGACGTCGAACACACCCGACTCGCGACGAACGAGGTGGTGTTCGTCGAGCTGCGAGCCGTAGTGGATGGGCATGTCCCAACCCCCGAAATCGACCATCTTGGCGCCAAGGGCGCGGTGGGTATCGTTGAGCAGCGTCTTCTGGGTCATGACCGGGTCCGGCAGCAGAGGAAACAAGAATCCCCATTATCCCAGATCGGTCGCCCGCAGGTCGCGCCGCAGCGCAGCGGGGTGTTTGGCCGGCCTGCGGCCGGCGCCGCTTTCTACAGCTGGAGCGCAAAGCCTGAGTTCATCGGCTCTGGATTGACTCGGCCTGGGCGGGTCGGAGCGAGTGCTTTTGCTCTTTGCTCTTTTTCTTTTTCCGTGGGCTGGACGCGCACGGAAACTGTCGGGGGCCGGGCGGGTTGGGTTCGCGGGACCGTTGGCGCCATGGATGGCGCCATCGAGCCCCCATGGGTGAGGGCGCTTTGCTTGCGAAGCACTGCTTCGCAAGCGACCGAACGCGCAGCCGCCAGCGGCTGGGCCGGACCGCGGAGCGGGGTCTACGGCGTGTCCCGCGAACCCAACCCGCCCGACCCAAACACATGAACCGCCTTCCGCGACCACCCACGAGGGGCTCCGCCGTTGGCAGGGAACCCCTAGGCCACCGCTTCGACCACCAGCGTGCTGCCCTGCACCGCCACCACCCGCACCAGGCTGCCGGCCTGCAGATCCGGTCCACTCACCTGCCAGGACGCATCATCGATGCTGACCCGCCCCTGGCCGCCGATGATGGCCTGCTGCAATGCGACCTCCCGGCCGACCAGCTGCTCGGCACGGCGGTTGAGCAACGGCGCATCGCTGGGCCGTGCCCGCGGCCTCCCCCAGCGCCGGTAGCACTGGATCGAGACCACACTCAGCAGGACGAAGGCGATCACCTGCCACAACAGTGGAATGTCGCTGAACACCGCAACCAGTACGAACACTGCCGCCGCGCCAATGCCGATCCACAGCATGAACGCACCCGGCGCCAGCGCTTCGGCCGCGAACAGCAGCAGCGCCAGCGCGCCCCAACCGACGACTTCCCAGCGCATGTCAGCCTCCGAGCGGCGGCGGCCGCTTGCCGGCGGCCTTGTTGTCCTGGCTGGCCAGCGCCTGCTTCGCCAGTTCGGCCACGCCCGCGATCGAACCGATCACGCCACTGGCCTCCATCGGCATCAGCACCAGCTTCTGGTTCGGCGAACTGGCCAGCTCCTTGAACGCTTCCACGTACTTCTGCGCGACGAAGTAGTTGATCGCCTGCACGTCACCCTCGGCAATCGCGGCCGACACCACCTTGGTCGCCATCGCTTCGGCCTCGGCCAGGCGCTCGCGCGCCTCGGCATCGCGGAACGCAGCTTCGCGACGGCCTTCGGCTTCCAGCACGGTGGCCTGCTTCTCGCCATCGGCGCGCAGGATCTCCGACTGCCGTGAACCCTCTGCCTCGAGGATCTGCGCGCGCTTTTCGCGCTCGGCCTTCATCTGCCGCGCCATCGCATCCAGCAGATCGCGCGGCGGCTGGATGTCGCGGATCTCGATGCGGTTGACCTTCACGCCCCAGGGATTGGTGGCATGGTCGACCACGCTCAGCAGCTGGGCATTGATCACCTCGCGCTGGCTGAGCGATTCATCCAGATCCATCGAACCAATCACGGTACGGATGTTGGTCTGCACCAGGGCGATCATCGCCACTTCCAGGTTGGCCACCTCATAGGCGGCCTTGGCGGCATCCAGTACCTGGAAGAACACCACGCCGTCCACGCGCACGGCGGCGTTGTCCTTGGTGATCACTTCCTGGCTGGGCACATCCAGCACCTGCTCCATCATGTTCACCTTGCGCCCCACCCCGTACACGATCGGGATCAGGAAATGCAGGCCGGGGGTCATGGTGTGCGTGTAGCGCCCGAAGCGCTCGACGGTCCACTCGTAGCCCTGGGGCACCATCCGTACTGCCTTGAACAGGATCACCATGGCCACGAAGGCCAGTACCACGGTAAAGAACATGGTCGGGAACATCTTGCTTTCCTTATCTATGACGTCCAGGCCCCAGCATAGCGCGTGAAGGCCACATTCACAGCGGAGCTACCAGGGCACGCGCCCGCGCAGGATGTCGGCGAACATCACCCAGTCGCCCATGAACGAGTACAGCGGGTGCTGGAAGGTGGCCGGGCGGTTCTTCTCGAAGAAGAAATGGCCGACCCAGGCGAAGCTGTAACCGCAGAACAGGGCGGCCAGCAACAGCACCGGCTGCCCGCGCAGGATCGCTGCAACGACCAGCAGCAGCACGCCGCAGCTGCCGACGAAGTGCAGCCGGCGCGATACCGGGTGGCGGTGCTCGCTGAGATAGAACGGATAGAACTCGCGGAAGCTGGCGAAGCGGGACATGTGCGTGCTCCGGGGGCCGTGGTCACCGCCATCATGCGCCTTCCTGGGAGGGAAAGCGGCCTGGACGGCGTGGCCGATTCTGACAAGGCAGTGCATGATCCGGTGGCGCTGCCTTTGTAGCGTCGAGCCATGCTCGACTGGCCCTCCCAGTTGCAGTCGAGCATGGCTCGACTCTACATAAGAGCGGAAGCCGTCGAGCATGGCTCGACGCTACAAAAGCCGAAGCGGCCGAGCATGGCTCGACGCTACACCGGGGGCGTGCGCGGCCCGAACATGATCACCGCCATGCCGGCCAGGCACAGGGCTGCGCCGAACAGGTCCCAGCGGCTGGGGCGGATGCCATCGACCAGCCACAGCCAGAACAGCGCGGTGCCGATGTAGACACCACCGTAGGCCGCATAGACCCGGCCACTGGCGGTCGGGTGCAGAGTCAGCAGCCAGGCGAACAGGGCCAGGCTGGCGGCAGCCGGCAGCAGCAGCCACACGCTGCCTCCCTTGCGCAGCCACAACCACGGCAGGTAGCAGCCGACAATTTCGGCCAGCGCGGTCAGCAGGAACAGCGCGAGCGTCTTCACGCCTTCTCCGCCGCCTTGGCGTGCTGCCACAGTGCTTCCTGCGCATCCAGGTCCATCGACGCCAGCGCTCCACCCTGGGCGTCAGCCTGCGCTTCCATCGCACGGAAGCGGCGTTCGAACTTGTGGTTGGCCCCGCGCAGCGCCGCACCCAGATCGATATCGGCGTGGCGTGCCAGGTTGGCGCAGACGAACAGCAGATCGCCCAGCTCTTCCTGCAGGCGCGCTTTGTTGCCGGCAATATCGCCGCGCTCGAATTCCTCGCGCAGCTCCTGCAGTTCCTCCGCCGCCTTGTCCAGCACCGGCAACGGGCCCGGCCAGTCGAAACCGACCTTGGCCGCGCGAGACTGCAGCTTCACCGCTCGCTGCCATTCGGGCAGGCCACGCGAGATGCCGGCCAATGCGGAGGTGTCCTGCTCGCCCTTGGCGGCACGCTCGGCACGCTTGATCGCATCCCAGTTACGCGTCACCCCGTCGGCGTCATCGACGCTGACATCGGCGAACACGTGCGGGTGGCGGCGCTGCATCTTGTCGCTGATCGCGCGTGCGACCTCAGCGAAGGCGAAGGCGCCCTGCTCCTCGGCCATGCGCGCATGGAACACCACCTGCAGCAGCAGGTCGCCCAGCTCATCGCAGAGATCATCGAGGTCGCCCCGATCGATGGCATCGGCCACCTCGTAGGCTTCCTCGATGGTGTACGGGGCGATGGTCGCGAAGTTCTGCTCCAGGTCCCAGGGGCAGCCGCCCTGCGGATCGCGCAGGCGCGCCATGATCGCCAGCAGGCGTTCCAGTTCGTTGCTGGCTGCACTGCCGGCGATGGGGGTGTCATGCGCGCTCATGCGGCCTCCAGGGTCAGTCGGACAACCAGTCGCGCCAGGGCAGGCTGGTGTCACCAAGGGCAATGAAATCGCCGTTCAACAGGGTCTCGCGGCGGTTGTAGCGGAACGGCTTGCCGGTCGCTGCCGACAGCACCGCGCCACCGGCAGCGTGCAGCACGCACTGGCCGGCGGCGGTGTCCCATTCGGAGGTCGGGCCCAGCCGGGGGTAGACATCCAGGCCGCCTTCAGCGATCCGGCAGAACTTCAGCGATGAGCCCTGAGCGATGGTTTCGATGCGACCCATCCGCGCCAGCAGCGCTTCGGTTTCCGGCGAGCGGTGGGAGCGGCTGGCGGCCACCCGCAGCGGTGCGGTGGCCGGCGTGCGGGTACGCAGCACAGTGTCATGCAGTCCCTGACGACGGTACGCCAGCTCACCGCGCATGGCATGCCAGACGATGCCGGTGACCGGCGCCAGCACCACGCCGAAGGCCGGCGCGCCCTGGTAGATCAATGCGATGTTGACGCTGAACTCGCCGTTGCGCTTGATGAACTCGCGGGTGCCGTCCAGTGGGTCGACCAGCCAGTAGGCGCCCCAATGACGGCGTTGCTCCCACGTGACCTGGGCCGACTCCTCGGACAGGATCGGCAGATCCGGGGTCAGCTGCTGCAGGCCCTGCTCGATGACCTGGTTGGCGGCCAGGTCGGCGGCGGTGACCGGGCTGTTGTCGTCCTTGAGCTGCACGTCGAAGCCATCGGCATAGACCTGCATGATGGCCTGTCCGGCTTCCTGGGCAATGGCGATGGCGGTCTCGCGCAGGTCCGTGGTCAGTTTGATCATCGCAATCCCTGCAGCCACTGGCGGGCGATGAACAGCGCCGCCAGCGAGCGTCCCTCGGAGAAGTCCTCGCGCAGCATCAGCTGGTCCAGCTCGGCCAGCTTCCACGGGACGACTTCCAGCTCTTCCGGCTCGTCGCCGGCCAGCTTTTCCGGGTACAGGTCGCGCGCCACCACCAGCCACGACTGGTGGCTCATGTAGGTCGGGGCCAGGGTCATCGCGCGCAGCACATCCACCCGGCGCGCGCCGTAACCGGCCTCTTCCTTCAGTTCGCGGTCGGCGGCCTGCTCGGGGGTCTCGCCGGCATCGATCCGGCCCTTGACCAGGCCCAGTTCGTAGCGGTGCATGCCGGCGGCGTATTCACGTACCAGCAGCACGGTTTCGTCGTCGAGCATCGGCACCACCACCACCGCGCCATGCCCCCGGCTGACCAGCCGCTCGAAGCGGCGGCGTTCGCCGTTGGAGAACTCCAGGTCCAGGTGCTGGCGCTGGAAGGGACCGTTCTCCTCATCGGTGATCCGATGGATGATCGGCAAGCGACGGCCAGCACGGTCATCGTTCATGCGGAATCTCCGCGGCGGCCGGCGCCTGCGCCGGGGCCGATAGAATGTGCAGGCAGCAACATGTTCATGAGCCCGAAATGCTAGCAGACCCAACCCCCTCCCCGCTGGCCCGCCATTGGCGGCAGCGCGACCTGCAGGTGCTGTGGCACCCCTGCACGCAGATGCGCGAGCATCCGGATACCCTGCCGCTGGTGCCGATCGCCCGCGGCGAAGGTGCCTGGTTGATCGACCACGATGGCAACCGCTATCTGGATGCGGTCAGCAGCTGGTGGACCAATCTGTTCGGCCATGCCGAACCGCGCATCGGTGGCGCCATCGCCGCCCAGGCCACACAGCTGGAACAGGTGATGCTGGCCGGCTTCGGCCATGAGCCGGCCATCACCCTGGCCGAACGCCTGCTGGCGCTGGCCCCGCGCCAGCCTGGCCGCGAACCGCTGGCCAAGGTGTTCTACGCCGACAACGGCTCCGCCGGCGTGGAAGTGGCGCTGAAGATGGCCTTCCAGTATTTCCAGAACCGTGGCGAGCCGCGGCGCACGCGGTTCATCGCACTGGAGAACGGCTACCACGGCGAGACCCTGGGCGCGCTCGCGCTGGGTGACATCCCGCTGTATCGCCGCGTCTATGCGCCGCTGCTGGCCGAAGGGCTGTTCGCGCCCTCGCCCGACGCTTACCTGGCCGAGCCCGGCCAGAGCGCCGCCGATCGTGCGCGCCAGGCCGCGGACGGCCTGGCCACGCTGTTCGACCAGCACCCGGGCGAGATCTGTGCGGTGATCCTGGAACCGCGCCTGCAGTGCGCGGGCGGCATGCGCATGCATGACCCGGTGTACCTGCAGCGGGTGCGTGAACTGTGTGATGCGCACGGTGCATTCATGATCGCCGACGAGATCGCCACCGGCTTCGGCCGCACCGGCACCCTGTTCGCCTGCGAGCAGGCCGGGGTGATGCCGGACCTGATGTGCCTGTCCAAGGGCCTGACCGGCGGCTTCCTGCCGCTTGCCGCGGTACTGGCCACGCAGGCCCTGTACGACGCGTTCCTCGACGACTCGCGCGAGCGCGCCTTCCTGCATTCGCACAGCTACACCGGCAACCCGCTGGCCTGCGCCGCAGCGCTGGCGACGCTGGACATCTTCCGCGACGACGATGTGATCGTGCGCAACCGGGGCATCGCCTCGGTGATGGGCACGCTGGCCGCACCGTTTGCCGACCATCCGCACGTGGCCGACGTGCGCCAGGCCGGCATGGTGGTGGCGTTCGAGCTGTCGCGCGATGGCAACAAGCGCACCCCGTTCGACCCGGCCATGCGGCTGGGCCTGCACGCCTACAAGGCCGCGCTGAAGCGCGGTGTGGTACTGCGTCCGCTGGGCGACGTGCTGTACTGGATGCCACCCTACTGCGTGGATGACGAACAACTGGAGCTGCTGGCACATACCACGCTGGCGGCGATTGACGAGGCGATTGCATGCGCGTGACCCGCTGCCCCATCGACCTGGCGCTGCACAGCGGCCAGACCGTGACCCTGCCGGAAGAGGCCGCCAACCACCTGGTACGGGTGATGCGCCTGCGCGAGGGCGATACCTGTGTGCTGTTCAACGGCGACGGCCATGACTACGGCGCCACGCTGACCGTGGCCGGCAAGCGCGAAGTGCAGGTGCGCATCGACGCCGTGCAGGCCATCGACACCGAATCGCCGCTGGCGATCACCCTGCTGCAAGGCATCGCCCGCGGCGAGAAGATGGACCTGATCCTGCAGAAGGCCACCGAACTGGGCGTGGCGGCGATCATTCCGGTCAACGCCGAGCGCACCGAGGTGAAGCTCGATGCAGCACGCGCGGAGAAGCGCGTGGCGCACTGGAACAACGTGGTGACCTCGGCCTGTGGCCAGTCCGGGCGCGCGCGCATTCCGCACGTGGGATCACCGCTGTCGCTGGCGCAGGCGGCAGCGGCACTGCCGGTGGATACGCTGCGGTTGACCCTGGATCCGCTGGGCACACATCGCTTGTCGACGCTGGCGGCCGCTCCGGCAGGCGGCATCGTGATCGCGATCGGCCCGGAAGGTGGGTGGTCGCCACGCGACCGTGATCAACTGGCGGCCGCGGGCTTCCAGGGCCTGCAGCTGGGACCGCGCATCCTGCGCACGGAAACGGCCGGCCTGGCCGCGATTGCAGCGTTGCAGGCACGGTTGGGGGATCTGGGGTAAGGCCCGATTCCTGGTAGTGCCGGCCGCTGGCCGGCAACCGCATGATTCCGTGGATGCCGGCCAGCGGCCGGCACTACCGGGAATTCAAAATGCCCGGCGGATGTCCGATCAGGCCGCCAGCGAATCCAGGGCGGCTTCCAGCGCGTCCAGGTTCGGCAGCAGCGCGCTCTGCTCGCCCAGCAGCACACGCATGTGCACGATGTCCGGCAGGGTTTCTTCCGAGGCGTCAGCCAGCAGCCCGTCGCGCGGCACCGAAATCAGCTGCGGGAAGTTCTGCGTCAGCAGCGCGTAGTACGGACGCTGCGCGTTGCCGCTGAGGGCCTTCAGTACCACCACCTTGTTATGGCCGCTCACGGCTTCCTCGCCCAGCCCGGAAAGGCGCGCGAACGACACCAGCGGCACCTGCCAGCCGTGCCAACCGATCTCGCCCACCAGCCAGCGCGGCGCATCGGAGACCGGCTGCACCGGCACGCGCGACATCATTTCGGCCACGGTGGCATTGGGCAGCAGCACGCGCGCGTTGCCGGCCTGGATCAGGACGCCACGGATTTCGTCATTGCTGGCATAGCTCATGGTGCTTCTCCGTTGTCGTCCTGCTCACCCCAGCGCGCGGCAATCGCCTGCGCCAGTTCCTGCGGTTCACCGGCCACCATGCCGGCAGCAACCACCGCCGTGGCCGCAGCCGGGTCGTAGCAGCCCTCGCCCACCTGCCCGGCCACCCATGCACCGGCGGCGGCCAGATCCAGCGCCGGACCAACATGCGCAAGGTCAGCGCCGCTGAGCAGGACCAGCGCGGTGTGGTCAGCTGGCAGCGCGGCAATCGCAATGCCCTGCGCGTCGCTGACGAAATGCAGGCCGTCACTGGCTGCCTGCACGCCGATGTCATCGGCCAGCACGTGCACTTCACCCGGAGTTGCACGCTGGCCGGCTTCAGCCAGCTGCACCGGCAACGGCGACACGCGTGCCATCTGCTTGACCAGGTTGCCGTAGCGCCCGCCATCCAGGCGCATGTGCACCAGGACGGGCACGCTCAGCGAAGGCGGCAGCGCGCCGAGCAGGCGACGCAGCGCATCCGGGCCACCGATGCCGGCCAGCACCAGCAGCGATCCGGCGCGTGCGCCCACGGGCGCTGCGGCATCCAGATCGACCAGGCTCAGATGACCGGTATCGAAGGAAGGCAGCGGAGCCTCCACCGCAGCGTGGTGCGGAGCGGTTGCCGAGGCATCGGCCTCGTCCTCGACCAGCGACCAGGCGGTGTGGTCGAAGGAGACCGGCGGTAGCGGCGGTGCTGCAGCAACGGGCTCTGCCAGCGACGGCAGTGCGGGGGCCTGCAGCGGCTCAGGCACCACCGGCTGCAGCGCGGCCAGCGCCTGTTCCAGCGCGATCGGTTCGTGCAGCTGTACAGGCGGCGAGTACAGAGTGTCAGCGGGGACCTCGTCGGCCCAGCTCAATGCCTGCTCGAGGTGCGGCTGCAGCGCTTCTTCCTGCGGCGCCGGTGCCGGTGCCGGGTGGCCCGGCTCCAACTGCAGGCTGGGTTCTTCTTCGGCCCCCGGCGGCAACACCTGCTGGTGGCCATGCAGCTTGGCGGCCAGATGACGGCCCCAGCGCTGAGCCTCCCAGCCATCACGACGTGCAGCCAGTTCGGCCTCGTCGAAGACCAGGGTCAGACCCGGTGCGGACAGCACCGCTTCCAGGCGCTCCAAGGCGTCCTCGATGGCGGCTTCCAGCGCGATCACCACGAATTGCGGGCGCGCCTCCTGCAGGACCCGCGCCTCCAGCGTGTTGGGATCATCTTCCAGCACCAGCTGCACATCGGCGTGCGACAACGCCTCACGCAGGCGCTCGCGCGCCGCGCCGGGACGGGCCAGCAGGGCCACGGCCGGAGCCGCTTGGGTTTCACTCACGGACACGGGCGATCCCCAGCAGGTCGTACACGTTACGCATCAGGTCCAGTTCCTGGTACGGCTTGCCCAGGTAACGCTGGACACCGATCTCGAAGGCGCGCTGGCGGTGCTTGTCACCGCTGCGCGAAGTGATCATCACGATCGGCACGTCCCTGTAGCGCGGGTCGCCACGCATCGCGGTGGCGAGCTCGTAGCCATCCATGCGCGGCATCTCGATATCCAGCAGCATCAGGTCCGGCACGCGCTCTTCCAGGCGTTCCAGCGCTTCCACGCCATCGCGGGCGACGCTGACCTCGAAGTTGTGGCGTTCGAGGATGCGGCCGGTGACCTTGCGCATCGTCAGCGAGTCGTCGACCACCATCACCAGCGGCACCTGGCGCTCCTGGCGCGGTGCGTTGGCCAGCACAGGCAGCGTCGGGTTGGCGAGGAAGCGGCGCACCAGCGGCGCCACGTCCAGGATCACCACCACGCGGCCATCGCCGGTGATGGTCGCGCCGTAGATGCCCGGCACCGACGCGATCTGCAGGCCGACCGGCTTGACCACGATTTCGCGGTTGCCCAGCACCTGGTCGATCGCCACGGCGGCACGCAGATCACCGGCACGGACCAGCAGCAGCGGCACCTGGTCCTGGCCATCGGCACGCGCCGGGGCCTGCCCGACCAGGCTGCCGAGGTCGTACAGCGGATAGTCTTCGCCGCTGTAACGGTAGCTGCTGTCGGCGGCTTCGAAACGCTCGCGCGACAGGCGGCCAATACCACTGACCGAGGCCACCGGCACCGCGAAGGTGGTTTCGCCGATCTGCACGAACACCGCTTGGGTGACGGCCAGCGTCTGCGGCAGGCGCAGGGTGAAGCGTACGCCCTGGCCCCGCACCGACTGGATGTCGACCGAGCCACCGAGCTGGCGCACTTCGTTGCGCACCACGTCCATGCCCACGCCACGACCGGCCAGCTGGCTGACCTGGTCGGCGGTGGTGAAGCCGGACGCGAAGATCAGGTTGTCCAGCTCCTGCTCGTTCGGCTGCGCATCGGCGGCCAGCAGGCCACGGTCGATGGCGCGGCGGCGGATCGCCTCGCGGTCCAGGCCAGCACCGTCATCGGCCACTTCCAGCACGATTTCCGAACCTTCGCGGTGCAGGCGGATGGCGATCTCGCCCTCCTCCGGCTTGCCGGCGGCGCGGCGCTGTTCCGGCGCTTCCAGGCCATGGGCCACGGAGTTGCGCAGCATGTGCTCCAGCGGCGCGACCATGCGGTCGAGGACGTTGCGGTCCAGTTCGCCGTGGGTTCCTTCCAGGGTCAGGTGGACCTGCTTGCCGGTATCCATGCCGGACTGGCGGACCACGCGGCGCAGGCGCGGCACCAGGCCATCGAACGGCACCATGCGCGCGCGCATCAGGCCATCCTGCAGCTCGGAGCTGACGCGCGACTGCTGCTGCAGCAGCGAATCGTACTGGCGTGACAGATCATCGAGCACGCCCTGCAGGCCGCCAAGGTCAGCCGCCGATTCGTTCAGCGCACGGCTGAGCTGCTGCAGGGTGGAGAAGCGGTCCAGCTCCAGCGGATCGAACTTCTGGTCGGCCTGGTCCTGCTCGCGCTGGTAGCGGGCGACGATCTGCGCCTCGGTTTCCAGGTCGAGTCGCCGCAGCTGGTCGCGCAGTCGCGCATTGGTGCGCTCCAGTTCGCCCATGGCACCACGGAAGGCACCCAGCTGCTGTTCAAGCCGCGAGCGGTAGATCGCCACTTCACCGGCATGGTTGACCAGGCGGTCGAGCAGGTCGGCACGCACGCGCACCTGCTCCTGCTGCGGACGCGCCAGCGGATCTTCATCGACCACGCCCTCGGCCGGAAGCGGAGCCGACAGGGGCGCTTCGATCGGGGCCGCCAGCGGGCCCGCGACCTGTGCGGGCACGGTCTCGATCTCGCTGGCCGCACGCGCGGCCGCAGCGGCTGCGGCGATATCGATGGTGGTGCGGACCTCGAAGGCTTCGACCAGATCCTGCGCCGGCTCCACCACGCGGTGCGCGCCGGTGCGGGTGAGCAGCTGGTGCAGGCGGTCAAAGCCACGCTCCAGCAGCTGCACGTCGCGACGTTCGATCTCGGTACGGCCAGCGGCCACCGCCTCCAGCAGCGATTCGATGCTGTGGCCAAGATCGCCGATGGCATTGATGCCAGCCATGCGTGCGCCACCCTTCAGGGTGTGCAGATCACGCTGCAGGCCGGCCAGCACCTCGCGGTCCTGCGGTGCATCGCGCAGTTCGCTGATCAGGCCATCGCAGTGGTCGAGCAGGTCCTTGCCTTCCTCGACAAAGATATCGACCAGTTCGCGGTCGTACACGCTGAAGTCGAGTGCATCGGTGCCGTCTTCGGCATCCGCCGCAACAGGTGCCTGCTCGTGGTGCGGCGCACGCGGCACGATGTCGGTCGCTGCAACCTGTGCATCGGCATCGACCGTACCCTGGCCCGGTGCGTCTTCCATTTCGAAGAAGCGCACCGCAGCAGTGCCGCCCTGCGGCGCCTCCGCGGTGATCTCCTCAATCACCGTCGCCGGGGACGGCTGATCGGCGCTCTCTCCTTCACCGACCGCCGCCTCCCCGCCGACGTCCGCATCCTCGGCAAAGGCATCTGCCTCACCCGGCGCGAGTTCGCTGGCCTGGAGGCCGATCACGGGCCATTGCCCGTCGTCGTCCAGGGTCTGCTCCTCCTCGATCACGTGCAGGCCGGCCTCGAGCGCGGCTGCCAGCGTGACCGGTTCTGCAAAACCCGGCACAGCCATTTCATCCTGCAGGCTCGACAGCTCGCTGTCGAGTGGCAGTGCAGCAGCGTCGTCAATGACGTTGTCATCGTCACTGTCCGAATCAAACGGCAATGGCGTATTCAGGTCGATCGCGTCAACTTCCGCAGACACCGGCAACTCTTCCGCGTCGCGGTCATCCACCGGCAGCGCACTGGCGTCGAGGTACGGCGACAGATCGTCCGCCATGGTCAGGTCAGCGTCGTCGACCGTCGCGATCGCCGGCACGGCATCTGATTCGTCCTGGGCAACATCAGGCGCACTTTCAATCGGCTGGATCGATTCAATCGCCCCGGTGTCGTCCGCGGCAGGTTCACCTTCGCCCGGCACCGACGGCCAGCCGGCGTCGAAGTAACGCGAAAGATCGTCGCTGGCGGTCAGCTCACCCACGTCCAGGCCGCTGTCGGCTGCGACGTCCAGCGCCTCCAGCCCGGTTGCAGCTGGAACCGGTTCCAGCGCATCTTCGGCATGCGACTGCGGCTCGGCAATGAGATCGGTCGCCGCATCGAAAGCGGACGGCATGCTGGTTTCGTCCAGCGTGTCCAGCCCGGCCAGCGGCGCTTCGGCCGCGGATGCCTGCTCGGCATCAGGCGCCAGCTCGACGCCCTCTTCGTCCTCGTCTTCCAGCGCGAACAGCGGCCAGCGCGCTTCCGGCAGCTCGCCGGCCAATGCCTGCAGCCGCTGCACCAACGCGCCCTGCGGAACAATCCGCGGCTGTTCGGCCTGCAGCGCCTCCATGGTCGCGGTGATCGCCTGCGCGGTCGCATCCAGTGCGGCTACGCCCTCGTCGCCAGGCACCACGTCGGCGGCCAGGGCGCGCTTGATGTAGGACTCGGCACCTCCGGTGACCGCCGTGATTTCCGGCACTTCGGTCATCGCGAAGGCGCCGTTCATGGTGTGCACCGCACGCAGCAGTGCGTCGCTGACCGGCTGCGGTGCCTGCTGCGCCGAGCGCAGCCATTCCTGCAGGGTCGCCTGGTGGACTTCGACCTCGGCCTCAAGGATCTCGCGCAGTACGCTGTCGATGTTGGCCGGGGTACCGGCGTCTTCCGCCACCGCCGTGGCATCGGCCTGCGCCGACGCAGCGGCCTCGGCTTCCAGCAGGCGGCTGATTTCGTCTTCGCCTTCCGACTCGGCCAGTGTCGCTGCCGGTGCGGCCGCAGCCGGCAACGGCACGTAGAAGGTCTCCTCGCCGGCACCGACCCGATCGGCAATGGCCTGCATCGCCTGCAGGTCCACGCTGATGCGCTGGCCATGGCGCAGCGCGGCGTTCAGCTGCGGCAGCGCGGCATGGGCGTTGTCGACCATCGCCAGCACCGCCGGAGTCGCCGGGCGACTGCCATCGAGCACGCGATTGAGCATGCCTTCGATCTTCCAGGCGAACTCACCCAGGGTGCGTGCACCCACCAGGCGGCCACTGCCCTTGAGGGTGTGGAAGATGCGGCGGATCGGCCGCAGCCGGTCCATGTTGTCCAGCTGCATGCGCCATGCCGGCAGCAGCGTGCCCAGGTTGGCCAGCTCGTCGTCGAACTCTTCCAGGAACACCTCGCGGATGTCCTCGTCGATGTTCTCGGCATCGTCGTCGAAGCCGGCCTCGAAGCCGGTCTCGGTGCCGGCCACGACCGGGATGTCCGCAGCGGGCGGAGCCGCCATGGCCTGCGGATTGAAATCGGCCGCCGCCGCGCTCAGCTCGGCGAAGAACTGCGCGTCGGCTTCGCTGAAGTCGATGGGCGCGATGGTGTCGATATCAATCACCGACACCGCCGGTGCCGGTGCATCGGAGACCGGCGTCAGCACCTCGGCCATCGGCGCGGGCACGTCCTCCTGCACATCCGCCGGAACCGCGTCCGCTTCGGCAACCACAGGGCTTTCGTCCACCCGCACGGATGCAGCGGGATCGACGATCTCCAGCGCCGGGTGCAATCCGGCGTCGTCGTCCAGCGACAGCGTCTCCATCGCGTGCAGCGACAGCACGTCGTCGGCATTGTCCAGCGCATCGGCGTCGAAACGGAACACCACGTCGTCACCGGCGGCGACCACATCGTGCTCGGCAGCTACCGGGTCGAACATGGGCGCGGCAACGTCAGCGGTGTCAAAAGGCACCGACGCGTCGACGTCGTCCTCGACATCCATCACAGCCACATCGGCCAATGCCGGCGGTGTTGCCTCCGACAGTGTCCACTGCGGCGCCGGTTCCACGCTGGTTTCGGCCCGTTCGAAACTGACCGGGTCGAAGCTGGCGAAGGTCGGACTGCGCTCGTCTTCGGCACTCGCGGTCGGCTCGGAGTCCGGATGGAACGGTGCGAGATCCCATTGCGGTACCTCGGGCGCAGGCGCGCTGGACGCGGCGAAGACCAGCGGTGCATCCGCGTCGTCATGCAGCGACAGCGGTGTGGAGGCGACACTCCCCAGCGCCCCGAACATCAGGCGGTTGTCCACCACCTCCGGTGCAGGCGCGGCCGGTGGCGGATCGAAGGTGAAGTCCGGCAGCGGCACCGGCACCGTGCCGGCGGCGGGCGCGGCCGGCTGCACTGGAATCTCGATGGGCTCCGGCTGCAGCGGCTCGGCCTGCAGCGCGATCGGCTCGCGGTCTACCAGCAGCGATGCGAACGGAATCGGCGCGGCGGCAACAGGCTCCACCGCATTGCGGTCCGGCAACGGCCAATAGCGCAGCGCTTCAAGGCTGCTGCGGGTGATGTCGAGGATGTCCTCGCGGCCCGGGCGGCGGTCGCGCAGAGCCTCGAGGTAGTACTCCAGGCTGGCCATGGCATCGGCCAGGGTGTCCAGCTGGCGGCCACTGGGCACGCGCTGGCGACCGATCAGCTCGGCTTCGATGTACTGCTGCACACCGCGCAGGTAATCGGCGGCGGTGTTCAGGTCGAGCATGCGCAGCGCACCGGACACATCGCCCAGCAGGCGCGGCACGTCCTGCAGCTCGGCATGGTTCCAGCTGGTTTCGATGAAGGCGACGAAATGCTCGCGGGCGGCGGCGAAGTTGGCGATGGCCTCATGTGCCAGCACCTCCACCGTGCGCCGGTTCTCCACCGCGCTGGGGTCATCTTCGCCACTGCCGCCGGCGCCCAGATGGGCGACCTGGTCGTCCAGCGACGCGTCCACGTAGAGCAATGCGCCGGCGATATCCAGCAGCAGGTTCTCGTCGATCTGCTGGCGCCCTTCGACCACGCCACGCAGCGCATCGCGCTGCTGCACGACCACGCCGCGGGCAACGCCCAGGCCCATCATGCCCAGCGTATCGGCCACGGCGCCAAGTTCGTTGGCCTGGGTCTGCAGCTGTTCGGGCGCACCGCCAGTACGCAGGTGCAGGTCCAGCGCATCCTTGATGCGCAGCAGTTCTTCCTTCACCGCGCTGCCCACGGTATCCAGCAGCTCGCGGTTGCGCCCGCTCAGGCTGCCACGGGCATGGTCCAGCTCGGCCTCGGTGGCGCTGACGCTGTCCGGCGCGAACGCCAGCAGCACGCTGTCATGCACGCCCTCTTCGCCACGCGCGGCACGGATTTCGTTGAGCAGCGGCATCAGCACGATCGGAATATCGCGGTGGCCGTTCTGCAGCCGCTCCAGGTAGTCGGGCAGCAGCACGCTGCCACGCATCAGGGTCGCGCAGGCTTCATCCCGATCAGCCACGCTACCGGCGCCGATGGCATTGGCCAGCTGTTCAAGCTCCTCGGCCACCATCGCCGGGGCGTACAGCTCGACCATGCGCAGGGTGCCCTGCACCTGGTGCAGGTAGCCGGCGCAGATGCGCATGCGGCTGGCATCGGCCGGGTCTTCCGCGTAGTACTCGACCTCGTTGCGCACCTGGCGCAGGGTCTCGTCCAGCTCGGGCTTGACCCAGCCCAGCGCTGCGTGGCTCATCGCATCGCGCAGACTGCTCATGGACGCGCTCCGTTCGCCGCCGCGCGGAAGCCGCGCGAGTTCTGGCGTGGGGAATGGAAATGCTTCATCGACTGGTTCCTTGCTCGCCGCCCTGCCCGCGTCACGCCGGCAGCTTGAAGTCGGCGACCGAACGACGCAGGTCGGCCGCCAGCTGCGCGAGGTGACCGATCGATTCGGCGGTCTGCCCGGCACCCTGCGAGGTCTGGCCGGTGATCTGCCGGATCACGCCCATGGTGCGGGTGATGTCCGAGGCCGCAGCCGACTGCTGCTGGGCGGCGATGGAGATGTTCTTGATGAGGGTGTTCAGTGCATTGGACACGCGCTCGATTTCGGTCAGTGCGGTGCCGGCGTCCTCGGCCAGGCGTGCACCGGACACCACTTCGGCGGTGGTCTGTTCCATCGAGGTGACCGCTTCGTTGGTATCGGCCTGAATGGCCTGGACCAGGTTCTCGATGCGTCGGGTTGCGCCCGAAGTGCGTTCTGCCAGGCGCTGCACTTCGTCGGCCACGACCGCGAAACCGCGGCCCGCTTCACCGGCCGAAGCCGCCTGCACCGCCGCGTTCAATGCCAGGATGTTGGTCTGCTCGGAAATGTCGTTGATCAGTTCCACGATCGAGCCGATTTCCTGCGACGACTCGCCCAGGCGCTTGATGCGCTTGGAGGTTTCCTGGATCTGGTCACGGATCTGGTCCATGCCCTGGATGGTCTCGCGCACCACGCCGGCACCTTCGGCAGCGATCACCACCGAGCGCTGTGCCACGTCGGCCGACTCGGCCGAGTTGCGCGACACCTGTTCGATGCTCGCCGCGATTTCACCGATGCGGTCCGAGGCCGAGGTGATCTGGTTGGCCTGATGGCCCGCCGCCTCTGCCAGCTGCATGGCGGTGGCCTGGGTTTCCTGGGTGGACAGCGCGACCTTGGCCGAGGTGTCGTTGATGGTGGTCACCAGGTGGCGCAGCTCGTCCACCGCGTAGTTGATCGCGTCGGCGATGGCGCCGGTCATGTCCTCGGTCACCGAGGCCTTCACGGTCAGGTCGCCCTCACCCAGCGAGGAGATTTCGTCCAGCAACCGCATGATCGCCTGCTGGTTGCGGCTGTTGAATTCCACCTGTGTCTGGTAGCGCAGTTCCTGCTCGCGCGAGCGGCTGCGCACGTTGGTGGAGACGAAGCCGATGATCGCGATCAGCGACAGCGCACCGGACACCACGCCGATCCAGAAGTTCGGGAACAGGCGGGTATCGGACACCGAGCCGAACGAGGAGAACGCCTCGAACAGCTTGCGGCTGTCGTCCAGCATGTGCGCCGAGCCCTGGCCCAGCGCGGTGGCGGCGGACTGGGCGGCGAACAGCTGGCGCGAGCTGGCCAGGATCGCATCGGCGTCCTGCTTCATTGCCTCCCACTTCTGCTGCGACTGCTCCAGCGCGGCCACGGCGGCGGCACCGCGCACGGCGGTAATGCCCAGTTCCTCGTTTCCGTTGCGCAGGCCGTCGAGCACCTGCGAGAACACGGTAATGTCGCGTGCCAGTGCATCGCCCGAGGTGGCAGCGGCGCTGCCACCGGCACGCATTTCGGTCACGCGGCGGGCCATCGAACCGGCCACCACGACCTGCTGCAGTGCGCTGTACACCTGCGACGACGGCGCGCCCGAGGCGGACATCGCGCGCACCAGCTCGTTCAGCTGGGCCTGCAGGCCCGGCACCGCGCCGGTGAAGTTGTTGGCATTGCCGGCCAGCGCCAGCACGGCGGGCTCGCTGGCGACCAGCTGCCCGGCCTGCTTGCCCAGCGGCGCCCAGGTCTCGGCCAGGGTGGCGATCGCACCGGACACGCCCGGTTCCTTGCCGTAGCGCCCCTGCAGGGTCGACACGTTCTGTTCGATCGCGTTGCGGGTGGCCTTGAAGGCGGTGAACGCCTGCGCGTTGCCGCCCACCGCATCACGGCCCTGGTTGGCCAGCTGCTGTGACAGCACCTGCAGGTCGGCCGCCTTGGAGCCGGCATCGGCCAGGCGACTGCCCTGCCAGGTGGCGACGCCGGTGTTGACGCCGAACAGGATCATCGATGCCAGCAGCAGGAACAACCAGAGGTTGCTGCCGCCCAGCCGCAGCTTGCCGGTCTTGGTGGCGTCCGAAGCAGTACTCATCGTTCAACCTCGATCTTCAATGCAGGGGGCGATGCCCGGCCTCAGGCCGCGGCTTGCCGGAATTCAGGGGTCCGCGACAGCAGCGAGAGCGAGAACACGCCCCAGTCGTGGCCGTCGGCGTGGAAGGCGCGATCGACGAAGTGGCCGTAACGTCCTTCGGCCAGCGTGCCGGCCGCGATCTGCTGGTCCAGTTCGAAGCTGCGCTGGCCGAACAGTTCATCGATGGTCAGCGCGACGTCGCCACCCGCCTGGCGCATGATCAGCACGCGCTGGCCTTCCTGCTGCACGGTGCGCGTGCCTTCCAGGAAGTACTTCAGGTCGACCACCGGGAACAGGTTGCCGCGCAGGTTGCCTACGCCCAGCAGCCACGGCTGCGCGCACGGCACCGGGGTGACCGGCGGCATCGGCACGATTTCCACCACTTCGCGGAAATCGGACACCAGCCGGCGCTGGCCGACGCGGTAGCCCACGCCACGCCAGAGGTCCTGGGCGAACTGCCGTTCGGGCAGCTGCACCGCATGGGCCAGGCTGCGCCGTTCGTAGGCTTCGAGAATGTCGAAGGGCGAGCGCATCAGGCCACCAGTTCGTTGATCCGCGCGATCAGTTCATCCTCGCGCGGCGGCTTGACGATGTAATCGGCTGCGCCCTGGCGCAGGCCCCATGCTTTGTCGGTTTCCATCGCCTTGGTGCTGACGATGATCACCGGGATGTGCTTGATCGCTGCGTCACGGGCCATCGCGCGGGTGGCCTGGAAGCCGCTCATGCCGGGCAGGACCACGTCCATCAGCACCAGCTGCGGCACCTGGTCGCGGACCAGCTGCAGTCCATCCTCGGCGTTGTCCGCTTCCAGCACCTCATGGCCGGCACGGCGCAGCCACTGGGTGAACACCGCGCGGTCGGTCGGTGAATCCTCGATCAGAACGATACGAGCCATTGTGCCTTTCCCCCCTGGTCAGGCGTTGACGTATGTGCGGATGGCACCCAGCAGTTCTTCACGCGTGAAAGGCTTCGTCAGGTACTGCTCCGAGCCGACGATGCGTCCCCGCGCCTTGTCGAACAGGCCATCCTTGGACGACAGCATGATGACCGGGGTCGCCTTGAACAGCTGGTTGCCCTTGATCAGCGCACAGGTCTGGTAGCCGTCCAGGCGCGGCATCATGATGTCGACGAAGATGATCTGCGGTTGCTGGTCTGCGATCTTCGCAAGCGCTTCGAAGCCGTCGGTGGCGGTGACCACCTCGCAGCCTTCGCGCTTGAGCAGCGTTTCCGCAGTCCTGCGGATGGTCTTCGAATCATCGATGACCATCACCCGGAGTCCTGCGAGTTCCCCGCCCGCAGTCGTGTTTTCAGTCATTGCCTATCCCCAAGCGCACGGCCCGATCTCTGGCGGGGGCCGCTACGAAAGCGTATCTATATCGCACTTTCCGCGCCCGCTTCAAGGCCGCCCCATGGCGCGGGGCATGGCACCCTCCTGAACGTGACGGGTTTCGCAATGCGTGCGCGACCGCCGGGCGGACGCTGCGTTGCAGTAAGGCGGGGAGGCGCGCGACCGGCGTTGCCGCTACCATCAACGCCTTGCCAGACAGGTGCGCCCATGCCGTTGAACGTCATCGTGGTGATGGACCCCATCGCCCACATCAAGATCGCCAAGGACACCACCTTCGCCATGTTGCTGGAAGCCCAGCGCCGCGGCCATGCCCTGCACTACGTGCGCCCGGGCGGGTTGGCCCTGGAAGGTGGCGTGGCGGTGGCCCAGACCGCACCGCTGCAGGTGCGCGACGACCCGGCCGGCTGGTATGAGCTGGGCGCGTTCAGCCGTACCGAGTTCGGTCCCGGCCAGATCGTGCTGATGCGCAAGGACCCGCCGGTCGACGCCGAGTACATCTACGACACCCAGGTGCTGGACGTGGCCGCCGCTGCCGGTGCCTGCGTGGTCAACAACCCGCAGGGCCTGCGCGACTACAACGAGAAGCTTGCCGCCCTGCTGTTCCCGCAGTGCTGCCCGCCGACCCTGGTCAGCCGCGATGCCAAGGCGCTGAAGGCCTTTGCCCTGGAACACGGCCAGGCGGTTCTGAAGCCACTGGATGGCATGGGCGGCCGCTCGATCTTCCGCAGCGGCCAGGGCGATCCGAACCTGAATGTGATCCTGGAAACCCTGACCGACGGCGGCCACAGGATGGCGCTGGCACAGAAGTTCATTCCCGACATCACCGCTGGCGACAAGCGCATCCTGCTGGTCGATGGCGAACCCGTCGACTACTGCCTGGCGCGCATCCCGCAGGGTGATGAATTCCGCGGCAATCTGGCCGCCGGTGGCCGCGGTGAAGGTCGCCCGCTGAGCGAGCGCGACCGCTGGATCGCCGCCCAGGTCGGGCCGGAGATGAAGCGTCGCGGCATGCGCTTCGTCGGCCTGGACGTGATCGGTGATTACCTGACCGAGGTCAACGTGACCAGCCCGACCTGCGTGCGCGAACTGGACGCACAGTACGGCCTGAACATTGCCGGCACCCTGTTCGACGCACTCGAGGCCGGCCTGCGCTGATGCCGTCCGCACCTGCCGTACTGCCCCCGCCGCCGCGCGAAGCGCAACGGCTGGGGGCGACCATCGCGTTGTCGGTGCTGGTCCACGCCCTGCTGATCCTGGGCGTGGGCTTCGCCGTGAAGGGCGATGCGCCGCTGGTGCCGACGCTGGAAGTGATCTTCAGCCAGACCCGCACCGCACTGACGCCGAAGCAGGCTGATTTCCTGGCCGCAGCCAACCAGGAAGGCGGTGGCGAACACGACCGCGCACAGCGTCCGCGCGACAACCAGGCCGGCATCGTGCCGCAGGCGCAATCCGGAATCAGCCCGATTCCGCAGCAGCAGCAATCGGCCGCACCGGTTCCGCCGCCGCAGGCGCGGGTGGTCAGCAGCCGCAATGGCGAAGAGGTGGTCGCGCAGGCACAGTCCCGGCCCACGCCGGATCAGCCCGAACCGGATGCGCCCTTGAGCGCACGCGAACAGCGCGACGTGGAGATGGCGCGCCTGGCCGCCGAAGTGCACCTGCGCTCGGCGCAGTACGCCAAGCGTCCGAACCGCAAGTTCGTGTCGGCCAGCACGCGCGAATATGCCTATGCCAACTACCTGCGTGCCTGGGTCGATCGCGCCGAGCGCGTCGGCAACCTGAACTACCCGGACGAGGCCCGGCAGCGCCGCCTGGGTGGCCAGGTGGTGATCAGCGTGGGTGTGCGCCGCGATGGCAGCGTGGAAAGCAGCCGGATCCTGCGTTCGAGCGGGACGCCGTTGCTGGATGAGGCGGCTCTGCGGGTGGTGAAGCTGGCGCAGCCGTTCCCGCCGTTGCCGAAGACCGAGGATGAGATCGATATCCTGCAGGTCACCCGCACGTGGGTGTTCCTGCCGGGCGGCACCCTGCACGACGATCGGTAGGGTTTGTTGCCCGGGCCTGCGGCCCGGGACCCGCTGAACGTCAACGTCAACGTCAAAGGCGGCGGTTGGACTGTGGATTTGGTGTGGCGGGGTGGCTGGGCAGGACACGCCGTAAACCCATCCTTGGGGGCTCGATGGCGCCATCCATGGCGCCAACGGTCCTGCCCAGCCACCCCGCCCCACCTCTGACAGATCCCGGCGCATCGCGTCCCGCTCCGCTGTTGGTAGGTGTCGACCTTGGTCGACACACATCCACGCTATGCGTGGATGCGAGCGAAGCGATCCGCTTTTGACTTTGATTTTCTTTTGATTTTCCGTGGCGGACGCACACGGAAACTGTCAGAGGTCGGGCGGGGTGGGTTCGCGGGGGTATCCGCGCCATGGATGGCGCGGCTAAGCCCCCAGGGACGGGTTCACGGCGTCCCCCGCGAACCCACCCCGCCCGGCCAAGCGCGGCTTTTGATTTACGCGATCAACCAACCCCGCCACGAGGGGCTCAGCCGTTGGCCTTCGCCTTCGCCTCGCGCGCGGCCTGTTGCTCGACCAGGGTCAGTGCCACGTTGTCACGCAGGTACGCCGGCTCGACCTTCTCCGGTGCGATGGCTTCGCCGCGCGCGAAGGCCGGCACCGCGAGCGCCAGCACGTCCGATGCCCGCGGCAGCGCAGTGGCATCAAAGCCGCGCAGGCCAGCGCCCAACTGCGTAACAAGCGCGCCCTCGGCCGCACCAAACCCGGTACCAACGCCGTAGGCGGACAGCCCTTCCGGCAGCGATACCGCAGCGGGTGCGCATACGCGCTCGGCATCACGCGCCACCGGCAGGCCGTCCACGCGCTCGAAGCGGGCAACGTAGAGTTCGCCCATCCGCGCATCGATCGCTGACAGGATCTGCGTTTCTTCCGCCGGTGCCCGCAACGCCAGCACCTGCAGCGTCGAGACCGGCAACAGCGGACGGTCCAGGGCCAGCGCAATGCCCTGGGCAATCGCGATCGCAAGACGCACGCCGGTGAACGCGCCGGGGCCGCGGCTGAGCGCGATGCCGTCCAGCTGGCGGCGGCTGATGCCGGCTTCGGCCAGCAGCGCCTCCGCCCACGGCAGGCTCAGTTCGGCGTGCCGGCGCGGGGCAATCTCGAAGCGTTCCAGCACCTGCCCATCGACATGCAGGGCAACGGAACAGGCTTCGGTGGCGGTTTCAAAGGCGAGCAGTTTCATCGGATCGGGTCAGAACAGGGGGAACGTGGCACCGGGCGCCGGCTCAGGGCCGGTCGCAACAGCGACTGGGGCAGCCGCATCATCGGACACGGGCGCCCATTGTGGCGTAAAGAAGGCCTGCACATCGGCCAGGCTGCGAGTACGCCGGAACGGCGGCAACGAATCGAGGAAGACCCGGCCATAGCCCCGGTTGAGCAGGCGCGGGTCGCACAGTACCAGCACGCCACGGTCGCTCTCGCTGCGGATCAGGCGGCCGACACCCTGCTTCAATGCGATCACCGCCTGCGGCAACTGCTCGTCGCGGAACGGATTGCCGCCCTGGCTGCGGATCGCCTCCAGCCGCGCCTCGTACACCGGATCGTCCGGCGCCGCGAACGGCAGCTTGTCGATCATCACCACGCTCAGCGCTTCGCCGACCACATCCACGCCCTCGCGGAAACTGGCCGAGCCGAGCAGCACGCCATTGCCGGATTCACGGAAGCGCTGCAGCAGCGTCGCGCGCGGTGCCTCGCCCTGCACGAACAGCGGCCATGGCCCGTCGCGCAATGCCTCGGCGGCCTCACGCAATGCACGGTGCGAGGCGAACAACAGGAAGGCCCTGCCCTGCGAGGCCTGCAACACCGGCCGCAAGGTCTGGATCAGCGCGGTGCCAAACCCGCGCGCCGCCGGATCGGGCAGGCCTTCGGGCAGGTAGCACAGCGCCTGCTCGGGCCAATTGAACGGGCTTGGCTGGACCAGCGTGTGCGGATCGTCCAGGCCCAGACGCGTGGCGATGTGATCGAAACCACCGCCCACGGTCAGCGTCGCCGAGGTGAAGATCCATGCCGCGCGACTACGCTCACGATGCTCGCGCAACGGGCCGGATACATCCATCGGCGTGCGCTGGCAGCGGAAACCACGTGGCGTGAGCTCGTACCAGAGCACATCAGCCGCGCTGGCTGTGTCCGCCGGATCGGTATCGAAGTCGAGAGTGGGCTCGTCATCGCCCAACCAGCGGCTGAGCCGCGAGACCGCCTCACGCGCCCGCGCATGGCAGGCATCCAGACCCGCCGCCGCTTCGCGCAGCGGCTGCAATGCCTGCTCCAGGGTCACCAACCCTGCCATCACCGTATCGAAGCCGTCGCGTACCTGAGGCATCGCCAGCGCGCGCCATTGCGTGCCACGCGGCGGCAGTCCCTCCATCGCCGAACGCAGCGCCAGCAGCGCCTGCTGCAACTGGTCGACCGGTTCCTGCAGCGCCGACTGCGCGCCGCCCACACCGCGTGCTTCAGCCAGGCAATCGCGCCCGAGCTCCTGCCACGGGCGCATGCCAAAACCCTCGCCGAAGAACTGCGCGGCCAGTTCGGGCAACTGGTGCGCCTCGTCGATGACGAAGGCCTGGGCGCCCGGCAGCAGTTCACCGAAGCCATCCTGCTTCAGGGCCAGATCGGCCAGCAGCAGGTGATGGTTGACCACCACCACATCGGCAGCCTGTGCACGCTGCCGCGCACGCACCACGAAGCAGTCATCCCAGAACGGGCAATCGGTGCCCAGGCAGTTGTCGACGGTGGAGGTGACCATCGGCAGCAATGGGGAGTCGTCGGCCAGCCCGTCGAGCTCGGCGATGTCACCGAACTCCGAGCGACCGGACCAGGCCAGGATGCGCTGGAACTGCGCGGCCTGCTCGGGACTGGAAAACCGCGGTTCGCCGCGCGCCTGCTGCAGGCGATAGCGGCACAGGTAGTTCGCACGCCCTTTCAGCAGCGCACTGCGCAGGCCGACCCCGAGGGCCTGGCGCACCCGTGGCAGATCGCGGTGGTAGAGCTGGTCCTGCAGCGCGCGGGTGCCTGTGGAGATGATGGTGCGCAACCCGGACAGCAGCACCGGCACCAGATAGGCAAACGTCTTGCCGGTGCCGGTACCAGCCTCGGCCAGCAGCAGATCACGCTGCTGCAGCGCATCGGCGATGGCTTCGGTCAGGTGCAGCTGTGCCGGACGCGGGACGAATGCATCCAGGTGCGAGGCGAGCGCGCCGCCGTCGCTGAGGGCTTCGCGGCTGGCATGGACAAGGTCGGACATCAGAGGGAAAGGATACCCGGCCGGGCGCTGCCCGGCACCCGTTTCAAGCCAGAGCCAGAGCACCAGCAACGGCAACGGCGTTGTTAACGGCTCTGGGTTTCTGCGTGCTGGGTGGGGCGGGAGGGGCAGGCAGGACACGCCGTAAACCCATCCATGGGGGCTCGATGGCGCCATCCATGGCG
>NZ_JAWJTG010000009.1:0-101645 GCF_032911605.1 Stenotrophomonas mexicanensis | reverse complement strand
CTCATGGCCTGAATCGGCCTTCTTGTAAGTGTCCGTGAAAACGGGGTAGAACCCCTTGACCGACGACGATCTTGAGCTCTTTAGAGCTTTTTGGGTACTGCAGCATCTAAGGACCGAGGCAGCTTCACGCGCCTTCGCAGCGTTGTCAGATGAAGTCGTCGAAACTACAGGAGCGCCTGAGGAGTTCCGGACGTCTATCGCACAGGCCGTGCAAGTGGTGATGTCGACAGTCCCCGAGATGGTGTCTGTCGTAGAGGACCTCAAAGTGTGTCTTCTACGGAATCGAACAGCCGTTGATTTCATCACGAGCGACGATCCGGCTATCCATACGAATCGATGGCACCTGCGACCCGGAAATGAGCGCCTAGGAACACCCGGCTTGGCAAAATCAGGCACGCTCTGCTTGATGCCCCTCAGCCCCCGATACTTCTTTCTCGCATACGACGGAGATGTCTACTCGCTACCGGTAAATGAACGCTGGGTCGACGTCAGAAAGGTGAGCGACGTGAACATACTCAATCAACAGCAACTGCTCAACGCAATGGCCAACGTCTACTTCCGAGAAGCCGCAGATGCCCCCTCCATCGGCCGTCAGTTTGACGCAATGGCGGATCGGCGCATTCCCTGTAAGCACCGGCTGAATCACGCGATCCTGGATTGGGACGATGGGGTGATGAAGCGATATCGCGTTACCACGGCTGAGGAAGCCCGCAACCACCAAGACGCAATATTCCACTCGGAAACGTTGTACCCACGACCAAGCGGCTGGCCCGACTTCATTCGCTGGCGTGCAAGTGCCGCAACGTACTCGAACGGAACAGGGATGGGGTTCGTTCGTCGCGCTCACGCGCAGAACCGTACGACATCGTCGCAGTCGTTCAGGAAGATCCGACTAGATAGCATCAAGTTCTGAAGTCGCGCCTGATGTCATCAGGTTGCTTGGCTCAATACAATCTCATAGCCAAAGCTACCAGATTCATGCACATAGACAAGCATGCAACTCTTCCTATGACGAGCTCTATGCAACATGTGGTCACGCAACAGGCGCCAAGGACATGCAGCCATACTGCCCGCAATTTATCCCTTCAAATGGGAATTCCCTCAAGGTAGCCGCTGAATGCAGCCATCTTGCCCGCACTGCTTACCGATATCCCCAGATAAGATAGCGCGAATCTGATCCATTCATGGAGCAAACGCCGTTGAACGCGACTGATCAGGCGATCCTAATCGTTGGCCTATTCATCACCACCTGCGCGGTATCGTTCACGCTGTGGGCGATCTGGCTAGCTGCTCGCAAGCGCCTTAGAGCTAGGCGTTACACAAAAAAAGACAACTAGAGATAGTGACGTGCGCGCCTCCGGCGGCACGCGTGTCGTGCCCAGCATATCCACGTGCACATGTTGACCTCCATCAATCTCCCCTCTCCTTACGCTAGCTAGAGCGTCGTCCGGACAGACTGTTCGCGCGATCCAATGATGGTAGTGGGTGATCTAACTGGAGTAGATCAATCCGAACATTGTTGGCATAGGCGTTGTACTGCCAACGACGAAACTGATCCAGCAGTAGGGTATTCGTTTCCTCAAGCCTACGGACCTGAGCCTCCAGATCTGCAATACGTCGGACTGCCCCACTCAGAGTGAAGTCCCTGGGAAGTGCATCCTTTGTCTCCCTCAAGTCCCGTTGGCGTTGCTGGAAACGCTCCTTGATCGTGGGATATAGATACATCGTGTGCTTGGATACTGAACCGACGCCCAGCACCAATGCGACTCGCGCGCAGAACAACGGCCAGGTGAGCTTCCCCTCCCAGCGGTCAAGTTCACGCAGTATTTTTGGCAGAGCTGCCTTTGTCACTACAATTCTGGGCACTTATCCGTACTCCCATGCATTGTGATGTTGAGGGTGTCAACTGATTCTGAGGCGGGATGTTCAATCAATCCAAGATCCAGCAACGCTCTACGAACCGGTGAGGGATCGTGCCCCTCGGGTATTCTAAGAACAGCTCCTGACGAAACCTCAGGATGCTCGAGTGCGAGCCTCATAGTCCTGACGTGCGCAAGCTTCCACTTGTGGCTATCGACCCAGCGATCCGCACCGAAATCTCCTTCAGCATGCGCTCTCCTCGCGCGTGCGAGAAGGGCCTCGGTTTGCAGTTCCAGCAAGCGAATTCGTTCAAGCGTCACATGATCTCCCTTGATACAGACATGCTCCTTGCAGGTCATGCACTCTCTCTGCTTCTGGCAAGGTGCCATGGCGTAGTCGTGGACACACATGCCGTAGAGAGTAGCTTTGGCAGTTCCAAGCCGATCAACACCAAGCTCCTGATAGGTGACCGGCGCACGTTGACTGAAGCGTTCTAACAGCGATATGTGGCGCAGGGGCAGGAGCTCTCGCGCACCCGCCAGGCGCTCCTGTGGGCTGCGATGGTCGTAGTGCCTATTGTCTGAAACTCTCGCACGCCCGGCCCATTGGGCGAGAGTGAAATCGTCCATTCCTGCCCTTTCAGACATCGTACTGAGCCAATGTCGTAGCTGATGGGTAGTCAGCTTGACCGCACGCCCGCCCTCCCCCTTCAGCCCCTTTCGTTCGAACAACGACGGGCGGCCCGCTTTACCTAGGCGGCTATTGACTTCGTTGGCGTTGG
Source organism: Stenotrophomonas mexicanensis (assembly GCF_032911605.1). Classification (NCBI taxonomy): domain Bacteria; kingdom Pseudomonadati; phylum Pseudomonadota; class Gammaproteobacteria; order Lysobacterales; family Lysobacteraceae; genus Stenotrophomonas; species Stenotrophomonas mexicanensis. The sequence continues at coordinate 99,004 of NZ_JAWJTG010000009.1, read as the reverse complement.
GAAGCCGCCACGAGAACTGTTTGGCCTCGAACTCCATATGAAATTCATTGATCCTGTGCAAGCACAATGAATCCCAAGCTAGGACAGTTCGCTCGCCGTCAATGTGCGGCCAATAGGCATCACTGCACTCGCTCAGCACGTGTTCGGCTAGATCCCGGTAGCTGGTCTTTCCTTGATTAACAAGAGCCTTCAACCTGCTGTCCAAGCGAACTTCATGCCAGGCGCGGAGGCCGGCGCGTGGCTTATGCCTCGGGTACCGAACATTCACCGCGGCACAAAATTGCTCCGGGGTGAGGGGTGTCTCATCGACGCCTTTCGTCTCTCGCAGACAGCCCGAGTGATACATGAAGTGCCCCGGATTCGCCGAAGCGAACTTCGCTGCATCGCGTGCAGGTTGACCTATCTCAAGAAGACGCTTTACGGCCTCCTGAACCACCTCATGCATTGCGGGTACAACCCATTTCTTCATCCCCCCTTTGCCCTTGGCCGCTCTCCAGCGTAGGTACATCTGGGACTGCCCGGCTTCATCCAACTCCCATTGCACACAGTCAACCGGCAACCGAAGCACCTCGGAGATCCTGCTAGGGGTGGCCATCAGAATGATGATCAGCGAGCTGAAGTAGCGACTCTCGACGTCGTCGGCCACTGCAAAGAGATCGGCAACTTGCAACATGACCTGTGTGGAAGGAAGTTTCGATGCACGGTATGCTGCTCCGGCTTCGCCCACGCCCTCTGTCAGGATCGCCGGCTTCTTGAAGGGTGATTTCCAAGGCGGCAGGAATCGAACAAGCTTTTTGTCACGCAGAAAGTCGAAGATCAATTGAGTGTGGCGACCAACCGCGTACTGAATCTGCTTGGTGCCGCAGAACTCAGCGCACTTGTTCGCGCACACGTCCATAACTGCAATGCCGAGAAGTCCAACATCCGCTCTCCCACAGGCCGCGAGCAATCCGGCCTCTACGCATCGGAGCGCCAGGATCATAGAGGACAGATTTCTGACGGGCCTGTGGCTCCATGAGTAACGAACATAAGCCTTGGCGAACTGCTTGAATGGCTCAGCCATGGGAGTGAAGCTGTAGGGATCGAGCGGCGCCGTCTTTGTCGCAAACACGACCGTCGTCGCCCCGTCCTGCCATCTATCATCTACCCAAGAGCCGTCACCTCCAAAAGCGGTGAGCTCCTCCCTCGTCAACCGGATGAACTCCATGAGGTTCGCATCTGCGTCCTTCTCAACGCGGGGCACGAACTGAACGATGTCACCCATGAGTACTCGCTCCCAGGAGGCTACGCAGTTGACCTTGCGGTTCTGCACATTGCCACACAGTGCTCAACCGCAAGTATCAGTTGATCATTCGCATTCACAACCGCATCGGCACATCCTGCAGCTCGAGTTCGGTCCTTCTCGGCGTAAAGATCAGCCAGAACTTCCTCGTGAGGTCCATCAACCCAAGGCTGAAAGTGACTACAGGTATAGCAGGCGCGATACCCACTAGCACAGAACCCATAGTTGCCACAGGTTCCAACGGCGTTCTGACGCTCGTTGGCTACACGACTCCTAGGATCACCGCCGCGGATCGCCTCCCTCTCCGATGCTACAAGCTTGCCCAGGCAGGCTTGCGCGAAAGGAGCCAGCTGGGCACCAACCAGCTCGTTGATCAGAACGGCCTCCTGCGCTGTGTTCTTGGTATAGATGCTGACGTTCTGAACATCAGAATGGTCGAGAAGCTCTGCGATCACAAAGGCGCCAAACCCCTCACGACGCAGCTTTGTTCCCCGGGTGTGTCGGAAGCGAGTCGCGGACAGCCGAATGAACTCACCGGTCCGCTCTGAGCGAGCGGTCGACGCTCTCGCGCAGCGCTGCAAAGCCAATGAGAGGGAGGAGGTGCTTGCATGCAGCTGATCCGGCGCATCACCCATTAGAAGCTCTTTCATTTCACGAATGCTGCGCACCTGCAGCAGGCGCTGCCGATTGATGAAGACTGGTAGTTCATCCGCCAGGTCTGGCTCGATCGCTTGCCCTACTGTCTCGCTGGCTAGGACGATGGAGCGCTGGTGCAGCTGTTGAAGCACCAGGTAGAGGTCTTCAATTACAGCTAGCGTACGAAACTCGCCCCGAAACTTGATCCCTCTCTGCTTCGCTCGGGGAACTCGAAGGCTGAATGCTTCAGCGCCGTTGCTGTTGCCACGGATCAGGTCTCGCCCCCGAAGGGCCGCGAGCTGGACCGGACGCCGTGCCGTCATTGCCAGCGCCAGTAGATAGGCGTAGTCCTCCAGAGAGACGTCCTTGCGTGTGACTGCCAGATTTGCCCAGTCAAGCAGGGCTGCCATCTCGAGGTCGGTGTACGGCCCGCTGTCCGGACAACCACTAGCAACCGCCGCCCCCTTCTCGTTGCCCTGAATCCGCCAGCCCTGCAGGAGGTCGACGACATCCTTTGAGACACCGCCAAAGCCGTAGTCGTGCCATGCCAGCAAGAATCCCTTTAATCCACCAAGCTGCCATTCTTCGCGGACGCCGAGAACGGCACGCCAATTGATGAGATCAGCCACGGACACCTGCGACGCACCAGTGTCACGAAGGTATCTCTTGAATCGGGTGGCCATGTTCTCGCAATGTCTTGCTGATGCCTCTTCAGCGTAGCGCAATAGAGTCGCACGAAAGCCAGCCTCAACGACCGGCATGACTGCTACAGGAAGGGCTAGCGACAACTGCACGTCTTTGTTCAGACGCCAATAGGCGTCCGAAGGATTGAAGAGGTAGCCATCCTTAGATACCGCTGCACTATCCTGCCGCCCTACCTTTCCGAACGGCCGAGGGTCAGCTGACTTCATCGCCATCCTCGTTGGTAGGGGCCTTGCGCATCATTTTTGCTTGCAAACTTCGAGCAGCTTCGTTGCCGACTTCGCGGACATGTCGGCGGTTGTATGTCGCACCGGAAGCCCTATGTCGATGACCATTCAGAAATGCTCTTACATCCAATTCTCTATGCTCACTGATCGGCGTTGCGCAGGCAGTATCGGCACCCGACTGAGCTTTAGCATTGTTTTCATCGATGCTTCTGGACAGTTCATAGTTGAAATGGTGTCGGAATGCATGGGGATGGATCAGCTCAAAGTCCCTGTCCACAGCCCGCATTCGGCCGAAGATCTGGCTGTTAAGAGCAGAGATGGAGAGTGGCTGCCCCCAGCCAGTGCCCTTCCGGTGCGAGATCAGAAGATACGGATGCTTTCTAGCAGGCGTGATCGGCGCACGCACTTGCAGCATGTATCGGCCGAGCTGCGTGGCGAGCTCATCCGGCAGCGGAAGCGGTCGCTCCTTGGTTTTAGCGACGGGCTGATGACGCCTAGAATCAAGCTTGTCATCTTGGCTACGCCTAACCCAGACAAGAGGCTCGTGACCCAAGTCAAACTGGTCCAGTCGGAGACTTAACAGTTCACCGCGTCGCATACCGGTATGTCTCAACAGGCCGAAGATGATCGCATTGCGTAGCCTGATATCCGGGTGCTTGAACGGATTCCTTGGGTCATGTTCCGATCCCACCGCCATGAATCGGTTCACCACTTCGGTCGGAGGAGAGCGGCGCTCCGACTCTTCCTCAAGGTGCTTCGCTAGACCACGCGGTCGGTGCTTACGAATGGCAGTCACCATCCGCGCGATTTCTTGAGCGATTTGGTGAGAGCCCCTGTAATGCGTGACGACGCTTGCCGTGAACTCCAGGTAGTCGGCAATCGTACTCAAACGGTTGAAATGCTGTTGCGGGCCAATTGCGGCGAGAGCTCGGCTCGAAGCAATCGTCGCTTCCAAAAAGCTCGGGACACGGACACCTGGTTTCCCTGTGCTGTGCCCATCGGATTTCCAGTTCCGCATATCAAGCTTGGCGAAATCGCGCAGCGAAACCACATCGGCGATGGTCAGAAAGCGACCAGCCTGGAAGTCCGAAATCAAGTTACGACGATTCGCGAATTCCCATCGTAACAACACGATCAGATCGGCAAGCTTGTTGCGGATGGTATTGACGGCCACGCCAGCGTTTCGCAGCTGGGAGGTTACAAACAACGTGGGATAAAACAGCGGCAGCCCCAACTCGTCGTGGAGCATCGGAACTCGCTCGCCGTCTTGCATCACATGGACCGACAGCTTGGGCATCATCCCTTGCTCGCCTGATTTCACGTATGTATGACTATAGCCGTATTTCTTACCATCCTGGGAACGTACAAAAAAAGAGGAGGAGCCCCAGCTACGGGGCTCCTCCTCTCCTTATATCTACTCTTTTTACTAAGTGTGGTCTAGAACGGAATATCGTCGTCAGCGAAGTCGTCCATCGGTGGAGCCTGCTGCGGCTGCGGGCGCTGGTAGCCACCCTGGTTGCCGCCCTGGTTGCCATAGCCACCGCCCTGGCCGCCGCGCTGGCCACCGCCACCGCCGCCGTACTCCTGGCGCGGCGCCTGCTGGCGCTGCGGGCGATCGCCGCCGTAGTTGCCGCCACCGCCGCCACCGCCGCCTTCACCACGGCCGCCCAGCATCTGCATTTCATCGGCAACGATGTCGGTGGAGTACTTCTCCACGCCGTCCTGGCCGGTGTACTTGTCGTAGCGCAGGCTGCCTTCGACGTAGACCGAGCTGCCCTTGCGCAGGTACTCGCCAGCGATCTCGCCGAGCTTGCCGAAGAACACCACGCGGTGCCATTCGGTACGTTCCTGCTGGTTGCCATCCTTGTCCTTGCGGACGCTGGTGGTGGCCAGGCTGATGCGGGTGATCGCCATGCCGCTCTGGGTGTACTTCACGTCCGGGTCGTTGCCGAGGTTGCCGACCAGGATGACTTTGTTGATGCCGCGCGCCATAGATGGATTCTTCCGTTGTCCGGGGCTGGACCAGTGATAGCACACCCGACGGGGTGCCGATACGCTGGACCTCCCACGGTTGCGAATGGGGGATATCGGAACGAGGCATCTTACCATTCCCTTCGCCCCCGGCCCGTCGGGAATCCGGCCGATACGGGTCGGAACCGGCCTCAACGAAGCAGGGGGCGATCCAGCAGCAGGCCGGTGACCCGCGTAACCTCCCCCACCGCCACCACCTTGGGCCCTTCATGGCAGTGGAAGCGCACGCCCGGCCGGATACGCTCCCGGTGCAGCCCCGCCCTCAGCACCTCATTGACCACGGTCAGGCCGGCCAACAGGGACTCTCCCACCGGCAGCGGCAGCTCAGTCGGCCAGCTGTCGCCCTCAGCGTGCCGGAAGTCGGGCCAGATCATGAACAGCTCGGGTGTCCCGGCGTCATCGGCATAGGCAAAATCCCAGCGGATACCATTCCGGGCGGGGCTGCGACGCCCCCCCTCCTCTGGCGCAAGGATGCGGATCCGCGCCTCGAAATCGTCGGGGACACCCGGGTACAGGCGAAAGGTCACCGCTTGGCTCCGTCAGGCTATGGTGTTGACCGTCGCACGACCGCGACCGTGGCCACAAGCAGTGACCGCCAGGACGGCCGGCAGCCACCGCATGGCATCATGCCCAGGCACCTTCCGCCTGCCCCCTTCCGCGTTCCCATGACGATCAAAGGCAAAGCCACCTCCCTGGACATCGCCCACCTGGCCGGGGTCTCCCAGCCGACCGTGTCGCGGGCGCTCCGTGGCAGCCCGATGGTCAATGCCGAGACCCGCGAGCGCATCCTGCGCATCGCCCGCGAACTGAACTACAAGGTCGACAAGAACGCCTCCAGCCTGCGCCTGCGCAACGCCGGCACCCTGGCGCTGCTGTTCTTCGAGGACCCGACCAACGACGACTCGCTGATCAACCCGTTCTTCCACTCGATGCTGGGCTCGATCACCCGCGCCTGCGCCCTGCACGGGCAGGACCTGCTGGTCTCGTTCCAGCAGTTGTCCACCGACTGGCAGGCCGATTACGAGGACAGCAACAAGGCCGACGGCATCATCCTGCTCGGCTACGGCGACTACCACGAATCGCGCGACCGCCTGCAGCGGCTGGTTGAACAGGGCACGCACTTCGTGCGCTGGGGCGCCGCCCTGCCCGGCCAGCCCGGCGTGTCGATCGGCAGCGACAACTTCCAGGGCGGGCATGACATCACCACCCACCTGTTGCAGCAGGGCTGCCGCCGCATCGCCTTCCTCGGCCATGCCTCCAGCCATTACCCCGAATTCCAGGAACGCTACCGCGGCCATGTCGCGGCCCTGCAGGACCACGGCCTGGGCGCCGAACCGGCGCTGCAGCACGATGCGATCACCACCGAGGCCTCCGGCCAGGAGGCCTGCCAGGTGCTGCTGGCACGCGGTGAACCGATCGATGCGATCTGCGCCGCCAGCGATCTGATCGCCATCGGCGCGATGCGCGCCCTGCGCGAGACCGGCCTGCGGGTGCCACAGGACGTGGCGGTGACCGGCTTCGACGACATCCCGCTGGCGGCCTCGGTATCCCCGGCGCTGACCACCGTGCAGCAGGACACCAAGCAGGCCGGCCAGCTGCTGGTGGAGCGCCTGCTGGCACTGATCGGTCGCCAGCCGGTGGAGAGCCAGAGCATCCCGGTGAAGCTGGCGGTGCGGGAATCGTCGCTGCGCCGGTAAGCGCCGCCAGGCCTCCCGCCCCGCCCCAACGTGCGACGGCGGAATTCTCCCCCCCATGACCAACGGCGGATGCGCACGGAGGCTGATGCGCGGATAACGCGCAGACATCGCCCATGGAAAGGTGTACGTCGCATGCTGAAGATCGATTCGCTGTCCAAGACGTACGCCAACGGCGTGCATGCCCTCAACAACGTCAACCTGGACATCCCGCGCGGCATGTTCGGCCTGCTCGGCCCCAACGGCGCCGGCAAGTCGTCGCTGATGCGCACGCTGTCCACCCTGCAGGAGGCCGACAGCGGCACGGCTACCCTCACCATTCCAGGCGAGGCGCCGATCGACGTACTGCGCGATAAGGACGCGGTGCGCCGCCGGCTGGGCTACCTGCCGCAGGATTTCGGCGTGTACCCGAAAGTCAGCGCGCTGGACCTGCTGGAACATTTCGCAGTGCTCAAGGGCCTGACCCAGCGCGCGCAGCGCCGCGAGGTGGTCGATGGGCTGCTGCAGCAGGTGAACCTGTGGGACGCCCGCAAGCGCAAGCTGGGCACCTACTCCGGCGGCATGCGCCAGCGCTTCGGTATTGCCCAGGCGTTGCTGGGTGACCCGCGGCTGGTGATCGTCGATGAACCCACCGCCGGCCTCGACCCGGAAGAACGCAACCGCTTCCTCAACCTGCTGGCCGCCATCGGCGAGAACGTGGCGGTGATCCTGTCCACCCACATCGTCGAGGACGTAACCGATCTGTGCCCGACGATGGCGATCATGAACAAGGGCCAGGTGCTGCTGACCGGCCGTCCTGCCGAAGCCATCGACGCCCTGCAGCACCAGGTCTGGCGCAAGCAGGTTGATCCTTCGGAACTGGCCGACCACGAGGCACGCTACGTGGTGCTGTCCACCCGCCTGGTCGGTGGTCGCCCGGTGATCCACGTGCACAGCGCCAACGACCCCGGCGACGGCTTCGCAGCCGTGGCTCCCGACCTCGAGGACGTGTACTTCCAGCGCCTGCGCCTGCAGGCCCGTGCCCGCGCGGCAGCCTGAGCGGAGCACGCCATGATCCTCAACTTCTTCCGCTTCGAGCTGCGCGAGCAGCTGCGTTCCCCGCTGCTGTGGCTGCTGGCCGGGCTGTTCGCCCTGCTCGCCTTCGCCGCCGCCTCCAGCGACGCCGTGCAGATCGGTGGCGGCACTGGCAACGTGCACAGCAACGCGCCCACCGTGATCGCGCAGATGCTGGGCATCTTCACCCTGCTTGGCATGCTGGTCACCGCACTGTTCGTCAGCAATGCGCTGTTGCGTGACTTCGAGCTAGGCACCGCCGAACTGATCTTCGCCAGTCCGGTGAAGCGCCGCGATTACCTGGCCGGGCGCATCGCTGCCGCCCTGGCGGCCGGGCTGCTGGTCTACGTCCTGATCGCGTTCGGCCTGTGGCTGGCGCCGTTCATGCCGTGGGTCGATCCCGAGCGCATGGGCCCGATCAGCTGGCAGGGCTATGCGTGGACGTTCGCGGTCATCGTCATTCCGAACCTGCTGTTCACCACCGCGCTGCTGTCGCTGCTGGCGGCGCTGACGCGCTCGATCCTGTGGGTCTACATCGGCCTGGTGGCCTACCTGGTGCTGTACGGTGCCAGCGCGGCCCTGCTGCGCGACATCGACAACACGTGGATCGCGGTGCTGAGCGAACCGTTGGGCATGCGCGCACTGGGCCGCACGATCCGCTACTGGTCCACCGCCGAACGCAACAACGGGATTCCCGAGCTGGCCGGTTACCTGCTGGCCAATCGCGCCCTGTGGTTGGGCGTGGCTGCCGCGCTGTTCGCCGCCACCTTCGCGCTGTTCCGCACCGAACGCAGCGGCAGTGGCCGTCGGCGCTGGGGCCGCAGGCAGGCGCAACCGGTTGCCGATGCCGGCGCCGTCCGCCCCACCCGCGCAACGCTGCCGCGCGTGGTACCGGCGTTCACTACCACCACGGCGTGGCAGCAGTTCCTGCGCCAGTTCCGCTTCGATACACGTGGCGTCCTGCGCAGCGTGCCGTTCATCGTGCTGCTCGTGCTCGGCCTGGCCAACTTCCTGCCCAGCGCGCTGTTCCGGCAGACCCTGTACGGCACCTCGATCTGGCCGGTCACCTCGCAGATGATCATGGGCCTGCAGGGCGCCTTCAGCTGGCTGCTGGTGATCATCGTGCTGTTCTTCGCCGGTGAGCTGGTCTGGAAGGAACGCAGCGCGCGCATCAATGAAGTGACCGATGCCATGCCGGTGCCGAACTGGGTGCCGCTGCTGGCCAAGTTCACTGCACTGCTGGCGGTGATCGTCTGCTTCCAGGCCGCCGGCGCGCTGGCGGCGATGGGTGTGCAGCTGGCCAAGGGCTACACGCATCTTGAGCCGCTGCTGTACCTGCGCAGCCTGGCCCTGGATTCGGTGGTCTACATCCTGATGGGCGGCCTGGCGCTGGTGCTGCAGGTGCTCACCAACAACAAGTTCGTCGGCTACGCACTGCTGATCGTGGTGATGATCGGCCAGGGTGTGCTCGGCCTGCTCGACTACACGCAGAACCTGTACAACTTCGGCAGCTGGCCCAACGCGCCCTATTCGGACATGAACGGCTACGGCCACTTCCTGACCGGGCAACTGGCGTTCCAGGGCTACTGGGCCCTGTTCCTGCTGACCTTGATGTGCCTGGCGTCAGCCTTCTGGGTACGAGGTGTCAGCCAGGGCCTGCGTCAGCGCCTGGCCCTGGCCGGCCGCCGCCTGCGCGGCCCGACCGGGGTCTTCGCCGGAGTCGCCGCATTGGCCTTCGTCGGCGTGGGTGGCTGGCTGTACTGGAGCACCAACATCCGCAATGAGTTCATCTCGCCCGACCAGCAGCTGGATCTGCAGGCCCGCTACGAGCGTGAACTGTCGAAGTACCGCAACCTGCCGCAGCCTCGCATCGTGGCGGTGGACAACCGCGTTGACCTGTTCCCCGAATCGCAGTCGATGGTGATCGATGCGAACTGGACGGTGCGCAACACGCATGCCGTGCCGATCCAGGACGTGCATGTCTCGATGGGCGACGACAAGCAGCTGGTCGCGGCTGACCTGGGTGGGCAGACCTTGTCGATGCACGACGCCGACCTTGGCTACCGCATCTACCGCCTGGCCGCGCCACTGCAACCGGGTGAAAGCCGCAACGTCCACTTCCGGGTGGTGCAGAAACCCAATGGCATCACCGCCGGCCAGGCGCCGAGCAACATCGTCGACAACGGCACGTTCTTCAACAGCCGCGTACTGCCGTCGTTCGGCTACAACGAAGGCGCCGAGATCAGCGACCGCAACGAGCGGCGCAAGCGCGACCTGGGTGAGCCGCGGCGCATGCCCAAGCTGGAAGACGAAGCCGCACGTGCCAACACCTACATCTCCAACGATGCCGACTGGCTCGACTTCCGCACCACGGTCTGCACGGCACCGGACCAGGTGGCGCTGGCCCCGGGCTACCTGCAGCATGAGACCACGGTCAACGGCCGACGCTGCTTCAGCTATGCCATGGACCGGCCGATGCTGAACTTCTACGCCTATCTGTCGGCACGATGGGAGGTGCGCAAGGCGAAGTACAAGGACATCCCGGTGGAGGTCTACTTCGACCCGGCGCACGGCTACAACGTGGACCGGATGATCGAAGCGGTGCAGAAATCGCTGGCCTACTACGAGGCGAACTTCACCCCGTACCAGCATCGCCAGGTGCGCATCATCGAGTTCCCGGGTTATGCCCGCTTCGCGCAGTCGTTCGCCAACACCATCCCCTACTCCGAGGCCATCGGTTTCATCGCCGACCTGCGTGACCCGGACAAGGTGGACTATGTGTTCTACGTAACCGCGCACGAGATCGCGCACCAATGGTGGGCGCACCAGGTGATCGGTGCCAACGTGCAGGGCGCGACGGTGCTGTCCGAATCGCTTTCGCAGTATTCTGCACTGATGGTGATGGAGCAGGAGTACGGCCGCCAGCACATGCGCCAGTTCCTCAAGCGCGAACTGGACGGCTACCTGTCCGGCCGCGGCGGCGAGGCCATCGAGGAACAGCCGCTGGAACGTGTGGAGAACCAGCAGTACATCCACTACCAGAAGGGTTCGCTGGTGTTCTACCGGTTGCGCGAGGAAATCGGCGAGCAGGCGCTGAACCGGGCGTTGAAGCGCTTCCTGCAGGACAAGGGGTACCAGCAGCCGCCGTACACCACCTCACGCGAACTGCTGGGCTACATCCGCGCCGACACCCCGGCCGATCGCCAGCAGCTGGTCACCGACCTGTTCGAGAAGATCAGCTTCTACGACAACCGCGTGATGGCCGCCAGCGCCCGCAAGCGCGATGACGGTCGCTACGACGTGACTCTGGACCTGCACGCGGCCAAGCAGTACGCCGACGGCAAGGGCAAGGAAAGCGACGGGAAGATGGATGACTGGGTCGAGGTCGGCGTGTTCGCCAATGGTCCGTCGGGCAAGGAGCGCGACCAGAAGGTGCTGTATCTGCAGCGCCATCACGTCACCAGTGCCGATCCGAAGATCACAGTGACGGTGGATGAAAAGCCGGACGAAGCAGGCTTCGATCCCTACAACAAGCTGATCGACAGGGTGAGCGATGACAACCGGCGCAAGGTAACGATGTGAGGCAACGGGGCGCCGGCCTATGCGCCGGCGCTCCATGCAACACGTGCGGGCTTGGCTCGGCCTTACTGTAGTGCCGAGCCATGCTCGGCATACTGCCCACGGTGACCGCGAAGCTTCAGCGCACCGTCGCCTTCGGCCCCAGCAACGCCAGCAGCACGAAGACCACGATCGAGGCGACGGTGCCGAGCGCCGCCGGCAACCCGAATGCCCACGCCGAACGGCCCTGCTGGCGCGCCCACTGGGCCAGATGCCAGGCCGCGCCCAGGTTGATCAGCCAGGCAATGACGAAGACCGGCCACAGCACCATGCCCACCGCGCGCAGCAGGGGCATGGAGACCAGTGCGGCAACGATGGCTGCGATCAGGAAGATCAGTGCTGAGCGGGAGTGCCGGGCCGTTGCGGCGCTCATGCGGCCAACCTGCGCACCATCACCAGCACGCGGTGGCTGCGGTTGTCGGCTTCCTGCAGCGGCTTCCAGCCCAACCGCGCATACAGGCCGCCATCCAACGATTCGGTCTGCAGGTACAGTTCGGAAACGCCCATCCGCACCGCCTGCGCCGCGGCCTGTTCGACCAGCGCGCCAGCCAGCCCACGCCCGCGATGACTATCGGCCACGAACACGCTGCCCAGCCAATGCTCGTACTGCGGGAAGGCCTGCATTTCCCGGCGCTTGAGCTGCACGGCACCGACCACCTGGTCTCCATCGAAGGCGGCGATCAGGTGCGGGAAACCCTCGGCATCCTGAGGTGTGTTCAGCCGCTGCAGTTCCTGTTCCAGCGACAGGCCGGCGTCGCGGCCCCATTCGGCGTGGTACCACCGGGCCAACTGCTGCCGTCCCGGTGCGCCGGCGGGTAATACCCTGAATTCCATGGCAATGCCTCGATGGGGAAGCGTTCTGTAGAGTCGAGCCATGCTCGACTGATCTGGCACTGTGCGAAAGGCAGTCGAGCATGGCTCGACTCTACAAATATAGCGCGGTGGCGGTTCAGCCCTGGGCGAAGTCCTTCAGGATCTCGCCGACGCCGCTTGGCGAAATCTCAAAGCCCAGCGAAGTGCCCGGGTTGATCACCACGCCATAGCCACCCGGCACGCGGCGCAGCACGTCCAGCATCAGCCAGCGGATCTGGTGTTCGGCCTGCTGGCTGTAGATGCCCACCCGCGACGGGTCGGTGAACACGGCCACGTGCAGGGTGCCCTGCTTGTCGAACAGCAGCGGGTCGAAGCCGCTGCCGTCGGGGGTGACCAGGCTGCCGGTCAGCAGCACCACTTCGGAGGCGACGAAGGCCTCCATGAAGGCGCGGATCGGCACCGCCCCGTCCATCGCCGCCTTCAGCAGGGTTTCGATCGGGGTCTGCGGGGCGAGGTCGGTCATGGCGGTACGGCGGGGCGTGAGGGGTGCCTATTGTAGAGTCGAGCTTGCTCGACTGCTCGAAAAGCGTGCCAACCAAGGTTGGCACCCACCAGAGCGGTAGGCAGGTGCCATGGATTCATGGGTTGCCGGCCAGCGGCCGGCACTACCGCCCCAGCCGCTGATCCCGCGCCTTCTGGTCGGCCATCGCCTTGTCCAGCTCAGCCTGCAATGCCGGTTGCTGCACGGCGGCGTCCAGCACGTAGACCTTCACGCCGTGCGCGGGCACGTCGGCCTTCAGGGAGGCATCCACCTGCAACCAACCGCCGTCCAGTGCATCACGCCAGCGGCCCGCCTGCACGTAACGCGACACGGTGAGGGTCCTGGTCCGGTCGCCCTTGTTCAGCAGCACCAGCGCGGTCTGCGCCACGTCGCCATGCTGCAGCACGCGGAAGAACACCGCCTCATCACCCTGCAGGCGCTCGTTCACCTGCAGGCCACGCTGCAGCGCCGGCGTGGCTTCGCGCAATCGCGCGATACGCTGCAGCGGCGCGAAGATCGGGCTCTGCGGCGCGGCGTCCACGCGCGGCTGGCCAAAGTAGGCACGATTGCCGGCATGCTCGGCGCGGCCGCGCATGAAGCCGGTTTCCGAGCCGTAATAGACCACCGGAATGCCGCGTGCGGTGAACAACCAGTTGTGCGCATCGATGAAGCCGCTGTCGCTGGCCTGCAGGCGCGGCATGTCGTGGTTGTCGTAGAAGCTCATCAGCTCGTACGGATTGGCGTACGGGCCACCGCTCAGGTGCAGCGGCTCGGCCAGGGTCTCGAAGCCCTTTCCGGCGGTGCCGAAGGTCTGCTCCAGTGCGCCGCGCAGCGGGAAGTCGAGCACGCTGACATTGGCGTTGGCCGGCCAGGTGTGTTCGGCGATGCTCGCGGCGTTGTAGTCGAACGCTTCGCCGAACATGAACATGCCCGGATGCTCGGCGCGGATGCGCTTGACGAATTCATGCCACCACGGGTGCGGCAGCCAGCCGATGGTGTCGATGCGCAAGGCGTCCACGCCCTGCGCGGTCCACTGCAGGTAAGCGCCGACCAGGTAGTCCATCACTGCCGGATTGTCCTGATTGAAGTCGGACAGCTCGGCAAGGTTGCCGTCGAAGATCGATCCGTTCTTGCCGTCGACCGGACCGATGTTGTTGTAGAACGCGTGCAGCGGGTTGTGCTTCGGGTCCAGTTTCTGCGGCGGCAGGTTCTGGTGATCAGCGATCAGCGCTCCGTCCTTGTCGAAGATCTGGCCGAACTGCGGCTGCCGCGTCGGCATGGTCCAGGCTGGCGAGCCGTGGTTGCCGACGATGTCCAGCACCACCTTCAGGCCTGCGCCGTGCAGGCCCTTGGTCAACCCCGCGAAGTCCAGGTCCTTGCTGGGCAGGTGCTCATCGAGCTTGTAGAAGTTGATGCCCCAGTAGCCGTGGTAGCCGGTCTTGCCGCGATCGGTCAGCGTACTGGTGCAGCTGATCGGCTTGCTGCCGGTGAACGCCTCGTCCGGGTTGTCAACGATCGGCGTGATCCATACCGCGCCGAAGCCGAGGTTGCGGATGTACTTCGCATTGTCGAGCACGCCGCGGAAGTCACCGCCGAGATAGCCGATGTTGCCGTCCACCTTGTCCGGGCACGGCACCGGGATATCGAAGGTGCGATGCGTGCCGCCCTGGTCGCGGTGGTCGTTGGACGGGTCACCGTTGACGAAGCGGTCGGTGACCACGAAGTACACCGCATCGCTGGCGAACGGCTCAGTGGTGCCGACGTAGTCCGGGCGCGGCGCGGCCGCCGCATGGCCGGCCAGCAGCACCAGGGAAACAGCAACAGACAGCGCACCACGCATCACACCACCTCCGGACGGGACGGAACCCGCAGCACGCACAGGCCGGCGACGAACAGGCTGCAGCCGCCCAGCACCAGCACATGCATCGGCTGGCCACCCAGCCAGGCGCGCAGGGCGAAGCCGAGCGCACTGGCCGCGACCAGCTGCGGGATCACGATGAAGAAATTGAAGATGCCCATGTACACGCCCATCTTCGATGCCGGCACACTGTCGGACAGCAGTGCGTATGGCAGCGAAAGAATGGATGCCCAGGCGAAGCCGACGCCGACCATCGACAGCAGCAGCCAGTGTGGGTCGCGGATGAACATCAGCGACACCAGGCCGGCACCGCCCAGCCACAGGTTGACCAGGTGGCTCCAACGCAGGCCGATCGCACGCACCATCGGCGGGATCAGTACCGCGGCCAGCGCAGCGAAGCCGTTGTAGGCACCGAACAGCACCCCCACCCAGTTGGCTCCCTCGTTGTAGGCCGCCGACTGCGGATCCGTCGAGCCGAAGTGGATACCCGCCACCGCGGCGGTGGTGTAAATCCACATCGCAAACAGCGCGAACCACGAGAAGAACTGCACCCACGCCAAACGACGCATGGTCACCGGCATCGCGCGCAGGTCGCCGACGATGGCGGCCAGCATATGCGTGGCCGGCAAGGCACGCGCGGCCGCCAGCAGCAGGCCGTAGCCGGCGCACAGTCCTGCCAGCACATACAGCATCCTGTCGCCCTGCCGCCAGGCGATCAACAGCGCCAGCACCACGCCGAGCCCCAGCCACAGCGCCACCTGCGTCCACGGTGCGGGGCCACTGATCGCAGCCCCTGCGTGGTGCGCCGGCGGCTCGGCATCGTCAAACCCGGCCAGCTCTGCCGGCGAGTACTCGCGGGTGCTGACCACCGTCCAGGTGATCGCCGCCAGCAGCACCACCGCGCCGAAGTAGAACGCATAGCGCACGGTATCGGGCACTTCGCCGGCAGCTGCGGTATTGGCAACACCGAAGTGGGCCAGGATGAACGGCAGGAAGCTGGCGACGATGGCGCCCACGCCGATGAAGAAGCTCTGCATGGCATAGCCGGCCGGACGCTGGCGTGGTGCCAGCTGATCACCGACGAAGGCGCGGAACGGTTCCATCGACACGTTGATCGAGGCGTCCAGCACCCACAAGGTTCCGGCGGCGATCCACAGCGTCGGCGAATTCGGCATCACCAGCAGCGCCAGCGTGGTCAGCACCGCACCGATCATGAAGAACGGGCGGCGGCGGCCCCAGCGCGTCCAGGTGCGATCGGACAGGTAACCGATCACCGGCTGCACCAGCAGGCCAGTCAGTGGCGCCGCGATCCACAGCCCGGGCACCGCGTCCATGTCCGCGCCCAGTGTCTCGAAGATGCGGCTGGCGTTGGCGTTCTGCAGGGCGAAGCCGAACTGGATGCCGAGGAAACCGAAACACATGTTCCAGATCTGCCAGAACGACAGCTGCGGTTTGGCGGGACGACTCATCGTGCGCCCTCTTCCATCGCCACCGGCGCCACCGGCGCCACCGTCAGTGCCTGCACCTGGGCCTGGTTGAGCACACCATCACGCCCGCCCTTGCCGCCGGTGTAGTGCGCGAAGTGCTGCAGCGCGCTCATGTTGAAGCCATCTTCAAGCGTGACCGTGCACCGCCCCTTGGGCACTGCGAACGTTGCCGAGGTCGAATCCTGCACCGCCACGCTGTGCGGCAGGGTGACCGTATGCCGCTGCAACGGCTGGCCCGGGCACTGCAGAACCAGCTGCTTGACCGCAGCCGTGACGCCGGTGTTGATCGGCCCGTTCGCGTTGCGGTACTGCAGGCGCAGGCGCACCTGCCCGGCCTGGCCCGCGGTGAACTGCCAGCGTTCCTCGCCCTTCAGCACCTGCTGCGGACCGACGCAGAGCGTCGGGCTGTGCAGTGATTCCAATGCACCCTCGCGCCGGGTCAGGCTGAGGCAGTGCTGCAGGCCATCGTCGCTGATGTACACCTGGCCATTGCTGGCGGCGACGGCCCTGCCGTCCTTCCACAGAGCCTGCTCGGCTGGCACCGGAACGTTCCAGCCCGTGCCCTTGCGCAGGGCCTGCGGTGCCGCCGGTGTTGCGGGCGCACGTGCGTTGGCATCCGCAGTCGTGGCAGAAAAAACGGTTGCTGCCGGGGCGGCGACCAGCTGCACCGTGGTGGTCGTGCCACGCGTGGTGGTGCTGCCGGCCACCAGCAAGCCATCACCCAGCTGCTGCGGGCGCTCCAGCACGTAGCGCTTGCCACCGGCCTCCAGGCTGATGCGACGCTGCGTGCCGAACAGCTCCGGCACCAGTGTGACGGGCAGTTTGGGCTGCACGCGGCCATCGTCCTGCACACCGAACACACCTTCAAGCACCATCGACAGGTAGCCGGCCACCGACCACAGCTGGCGTTCGGAGTTGACCACCGGGCCGCTCAGCGCACCTTCCTCGACATGCACGGCCTGGCTGACCAGTTCGTAGTTTTCCATGTTGGAACCGGCCAGCGCCGCGCCCTGCATCAGCGAACGGATCTCGGCGGCGATGCGCGGTGCATCATCCAGCTGCCGCGCCGCACGCAGCGAGTAGGCACTGACGAACGGCCAGATCGCGCGGTTGTGGTAGATCGGCTGCTGCGACTCCTGCGGCCACACCACCGGGCTGCCGGTCGGCCCCATCGGGTAGGCGGCCAGTGCTCGGCGCGCGCGCTCCGGCGGCAGCACCTCGGCGAGGATGCCCAGCGACAGGCCGAGCAGATCAACCTTGGCGTACGGCACCGGGTGCGCGGCTTCGCCGATGTAGCTCATGTACTGACCGATATCCTCGCGCCAGAAGCGTGCATCGATCTGCTGCGCCAACGCATCGGCCCACGCCTTGTAGTCGGCCGCGCGGGCGTCGCCGTGCTGGCTGGCCAGCCGTTCGGCCAGGCGCAGCGCCTGGTAGTGCAGCACATTGGTGGACAGTGCGTAGGAGTCACCGATGAAGCGCACGTCCTCACGGGTCCAGTCCGGATAGGTCTGCTCGCGCCAGTCCAGGAACGAGGTCTCGCCACGGTACAGGCCCATCTGCGCGTCGAACACCATCGCGCGATCCTGCGCCAGCGTGCCCTGCAGCGCCTGCCAGACCTGGTCGGCAAACGCGCGATCGTCCAGCAGGTGACGTGCCGCCAGGAACCACACCACGCGGTCGCTGCTGATCGGCCAGCTGCCGCCGGAACCGGTGTCCTGCGCCACGAACAGGCCGGGCGTATGGCCATCGCGCGCTGCCGAGAGCTTGAACTGCAGCGACTGCCGGGTGCGCTGCGGGTCCAGCCGCGCCAGCGCCAGATCGGCGGCGAAGCTGACATCGCGGGTCCACACGTAGGGCCAGCGCGCGCCGGTCTGGAAGCACTCGCATGGCACCGGCCGGCCTTCGTCGAACGCGGGATCGCGGATCGCATCCACGCGGTCCTGGTCCATCTCCTGCTGGGCCAGCGCGAACAGTGCATCGAACATCACGCTGCCGGTCTGGCTGCGCATCGGCATGGGCGCGATACGCACCTCACCTTTCGGCGCATGCAGCACGAAGCTGCCGTTGGCAGCGGTTTCGGCGCGCGCATGGCGGCCGTCGAATTGCAGGTCGGCCGCCTGCGCGGTCGATCCCAGCGCTGCCCCCAGGGCAGCGGTCAGGCAAATGATCTTCAGCATCGAAGCGGCGGACCGGCTTGCGCCCGTCGGCCTCCCTCCCTCTCTGCACGCGTTGTAGGTCCGCACCGTCGTTGTCGGCGGGCGGGCGCGGCCCCTCCCTCAAGGTGCCTTGGCCCCATGGTAGACGCGGGGCTGTCGGCTGCGTCCAGCTGCATACGTATTCATGGCGTTGCGCGGTAGTGGGCCTGCCGCGCTGGCTTATGGTCCGGGTCTGCCAACGGCGCCTTGGGAGGGGAAATGCCGATGTCACCCACTGCTGTACGCGCGGTGTTCGCGCACCTGCTCGGTCTGGCTCTGCTGGGCCTGGCCACGCTGGCGCAGGCCGCGCCGCAGGTGGCCAGCGTCGAATCACCGGGAAAGGTGCTCAAGGTCAGCCTGCTGCTGGACGGTGGCACCGCGCGCTATCGCGTCGAGCGTTTCGGCGAGACCGTGGTGGAAGATTCGAAGCTGGGCTTTGCCTTGCGCGATGGGCGCCTGGACCGGGATTTCGCCCTGCTCGGCCAACAGCAACGCAGCGTCGATGACCGCTGGGAACAGCCCTGGGGCGAGCGCCGGATTACCCGCAACCGTTTCAACGAACTGACCGTGCAGCTGGCCGAGACCACCGGCAGCAAGCGCCGGCTGGATGTGGTGTTCCGCGTCTACGACGATGGCCTCGGCTTCCGCTACGTGTTCCCCGAGCAGCCGAACCTGCACGAAGCGATCATCGATGACGAGCTGACCGAGTTCGCCATCGCGCAGGATTCCACCGCGTGGTGGATCCCTGCCGGCGAACCGATCCACTACGAGTACCTGTACCAGCGCACGCCGCTGCGCGAGGTTCCGCTGGTGCATACGCCGATGACCCTGCGCAGCCGCGATGGCCTGCACGTGGCGATCCACGAGGCGGCGCTGGTGGACTATGCCGGCATGTGGCTGCGGCGAACCGAGGGCCAGCGCCTGCGCGCGCAGCTATCGCCCTCGGCCGAAGGCTGGAAGGTGCGCCGCGCCCTGCCCTTCGCCACGCCGTGGCGCACGCTGCAGATTGCCGACCGTGCCGGTGGCCTGGTCGAATCGGACCTGATCCTCAACCTCAACGAGCCCAATGCGCTGGGTGATGTGAGCTGGGTGAAGCCGGCCAAGTACCTGGGGGTGTGGTGGTCGATGCACCTGGACAACGAGAGCTGGGCGACCGGGCCGAAGCATGCGGCCACCACCGCGAAGACGAAGAAGGTGATCGACTTCGCCGCCGCGCACGGCTTCCGTGGCGTGCTGGTGGAAGGCTGGAATCCGGGCTGGGACGGCATGTGGGTGGGCAATGGCTACGACTTCGATTTCACCCGTGCCACGCCCGATTTCGACATTGAAGCGCTGTCGGCGTATGGCCTGAACAAGGGCGTGCACCTGATCGGCCACCATGAAACCGGCTGCGCCATCGAGCACTACGAGGAGCAGCTGGACGCTGCGCTGGACCTGTACGCGCGGCTGGGCGTGGACCAGTTCAAGACCGGCTACGTCTGTGACGACGGCCAGGTCGACCGCCGCAATCCCTCGGGCGGCTCGCTGTGGCGTGAGTGGCATGACGGGCAGTTCATGGCCCGCCACCATCTGACGGTGGTGCAGGAAGCAGCGCGGCGCCATCTGTCGGTGAACCCGCATGAGCCGATCAAGGACACCGGCCTGCGCCGCACCTATCCCAACTGGATCTCGCGCGAAGGCGCACGTGGCATGGAGTACAACGCCTGGGGCCAGCCGCCGAACCCACCGGAACATGAGGTCAACCTGGTGTTCACCCGCATGCTGGCCGGGCCGATGGATTACACCCCCGGCATCCTCAGCCTGAAGGGCCGCCACGGCCAGGCCATTCCCAGCACGCTGGCACGCCAGCTGGCGCTGTATGTGGTGCTGTACAGCCCGATCCAGATGGCCGCCGACCTGCCCGAGCACTACCTGCAGCATCGCGAGGCATTCCGTTTCATCGAAGACGTCGCGGTGGACTGGGAGCAGAGCCGCGTGCTCGATGGCGAAGTGGGCGACTACGCGACGATCGTGCGACGCGACCGCAACAGCCGCGACTGGTTCCTCGGCAGCATCACCGACGAGCACGGCCGCGTGCTGCCGGTGTCGCTGGGCTTCCTGGAGCCGGGCGTGCGCTATCGCGCCGAGATCTACCGCGATGGCGAGGGCGCGGATTTCCGCAGCAATCCCTTCGCATTCGCGCGCGAAACCCGAGAGGTGACCAGCGCCGACGTGCTGACGCTGGTGCTGGCACCGGGGGGTGGGCAGGCCATTCGTTTCACGCCGCTTTGAATGCCGCGGTAGTGCCGGCCGCTGGACGGCAACCCGGTGAACGCGATTGCCGGCCAGCGGCCGGCACTACCGCAAACAGAACCTGAAAGCGATTACATCCCTGCAAACGCCATTGAATACGTATGCAGGGTGATTCCCGCGAAGAACGCGCTGCCTACCATAGCGGCGACGACAGCGGCCACCGCGTCGCACGTCCACGGTCACTCCGGGACGTTCACGAATCGATCTGCAACATTGCCTGGGAGGGGAAAATGTTGAACCACAAGCGCAGCGCGCTGAGCATCGCGCTGGCCGTTGTCCTGGCGCCGACGCTGGCGTCGGCACAGTCCACGCAGAGCACCACCACGCCGGCCGCCACCGCCGCCACCAACCTGGATACGGTGCAGGTCACCGGCATCCGCCGCGGCATCGAGAACGCAATCGCGATCAAGCAGGACGCCACCTCGGTGGTCGAAGCGATCTCCGCCGAAGACATCGGCAAACTGCCTGACGTCAGCATCGCCGAATCCATCTCGCGCCTGCCCGGCCTGGCTGCCCAGCGCGTGGCCGGCCGTGCGCAGGTGATCAGTGTGCGTGGCCTGTCGCCCGACTTCGCCACCACCCTGCTCAATGGCCGTGAAGTGGTCAGCACCGGCGACAACCGCGGCGTCGAATTCGACCAGTACCCGTCCGAGCTGGTCAACGGCGTGACCGTGTACAAGACCCCGGACGCGGCGCTGGTCGGGCAGGGCCTGTCGGGCACCATCGACATGCAGACCGCACGCCCGCTCAGCTTCGGCGAGCGCGTGATCGCGGTCAGCGGCCGCTACCAGAAGAGCTCCCTGGGCCGCGCTGCCAACATCGACCCGTATGGCAACCGTTTCAGCGCCAGCTACATCGACCAGTTCTTCGACAACACCCTGGGCATCGCCATTGGTTATGCGCACAGCGACATGCCGATCCAGGAGAACCAGGTCGGCCTGTACGAGCCCTGGACCACCGAACACACCGACAAGGGCGAGCGTCGCGGAATCGCACCTGGCACCTACTTCACCGATGGCATCAAGGCCCTGCGTCGCACCGGCAACAACAAGCGCGACGGCGTGATGGCAACGATCCAGTTCCGCCCCAGCAACAGCTGGACCAGCACCTTCGATGCGTTCCACACCGAAGCCGAGCAGATCGACACCGCCAACCAGTTCGAGCTGAGCCTCAGCGGCAACGGCGAGGACAGCAACAACCCCAACGCGATCCTGCCGGTGTTCAGCAATGTCGGCCGCAATGCCGATGGCAGCTTCACCGGCGGCACGATCAACAATGCATACCCGCTGGTGCGCGGCATGTACAACAAGCGGAAGGACAAGATCGATGCGTTCGGCTGGAACAACGAGTTCAACGTCGGTGGCGTGAAGCTGGTCGCCGACCTGAACTACTCCAAGGCGACCCGCCGCGAGATCAATCTGGAAAACAACCTGCAGCTGGTGCCGCGCCCGCAGTTCGACACGATCGGGCTGGTGGTGAACAACAACAGCTTCTCGCAGATCACGCCGGGGCGCGACTATTCCAATCCGGACAGCCTGTTCCTGACCAACACGATCTATGGTTCCGGCTACGGCAAGGTGCCAGAGGTGGAAGATCGCTTGAAGGGTGCCAAGCTGGCGGCGACGCTGCCGGTTCCCGAGGCCATGTCCAGCTGGTTCTCGGATGTGGACGTGGGCGTGAACTATGCCGACCGTCGCAAGCAGAAGGCCCAGGCCGAAGGCAACATCCTGCTCGGCGCCCAAGGCGAATCCACCATCGCACCGGACCTGCAGTACCGCCCGGTCAACCTCGGTTTCGCCGGCATCGGCTACATCCCGTCGTGGAATGTGCCGGCAGCCGTCGGTCGTTACATGACCTTCAACCCGGTCGACAACCTGGACTACCTGATTCCGAAATCCTGGACGGTCGAGGAGAAGATCACCACGGCGTGGGCACGCCTGAACATCAATACCGACATCGGCGTGGTCGGCGTGCGCGGCAACATCGGCGTGCAGATGCAGCACACCGACCAGAGCTCGGATTCGCGCTACTGGGACAGCTCGCAGCCGGCGGGCAGCAACATCCAGCCCTTCTCTGCCGGCAAGACCTACAAGGATTGGCTGCCAAGCTTGAACCTGGTGTTCATGTTCCCGCACCAGCAGACGCTGCGCTTCGCCGCCGCCAAGCAGGTCGCGCGCCCGCGCGTGGACCAGATGCGTGCCGGCCTGGAATTCGGCGTGGATACCAACAACGGCCGCCCCGGTGGCAGCGGTGGCAATCCGCTGCTGGATCCGTGGCGCGCCACCGCGCTGGATCTGTCCTATGAGAAGTACTTCGGCGAGAAGGCCTACGTGGCTGCGGCGATCTTCTACAAGGACCTGAAGAGCTACGTCTACACGCAGTCGGTGGACAACTACGACTTCAGCGGCCTGCTCGGCAACTACGTGCCACCGCCGGGCATGACCGCACCGGTGCTGACCACCGGCACCTTCTCCACGCCGCAGAACGGCAAGGGCGGCACGTTGAAGGGGCTGGAGCTGACCGGGTCGTTCCCGCTGGAGATGCTGACCGACAGCCTGCGCGGCTTCGGCGTGCAGGCCAGCGCGACCTTCAACAAGAGCGACATCACCATCCTGGATCCGGAGAGCGCCTCCAGTGTGGGCACCGACCCGATCAGCCTGCCGGGACTGTCCAAGCGCGTGTACAACTTCACCGCCTACTACGAACGCAGCGGCTTTGAAGCACGTGTGAGCCAGCGCCGCCGTTCGGACTTCATCGGTGAGATCGGCAACTTCAACGGCAATCGCACCCTGCGTTACGTGGTGGGCGAGAACGTGACCGATGCACAGGTCAGCTACACCTTCAGCGACAGCAGCAGCCTGCGCGGGCTGACCCTGCTGCTGCAGGGCAGCAACCTGACCAACGAGCCGTACCGCACCTACGCCGGCAGCAAGGACCGCCCGCTGGAATACATCGAGTGGGGCCGCACCTACATGCTGGGCGTGAACTACAAGTTCTGACCACGACCGGGTAGTGGCGGCAGCGACTCATCGGCAACCCGCTGCGCAGGCAGCGGGTTTTCTTTTGCGCGGATGCCGGCCGTTGGCCGGCAAGGCCCATCCACGCATGGCGTGGATCTACTGGTTGGGGTGTCTCTGGGTAGATCCACGCCATGCGTGGATGCCTTTCGCCGGAAGCCCACCCACAAAAAAGGGACGGGGCGCTTCGGCCCCGTCCCCGCAAGTACCGCCACCGGAGAAAACGGTCAGCTGCGTCGGGCGCAATACACCGCGCGCGGCGGCAGCTGGAGTTCATTGCCCTGCACCGTGCCCGCATCCGGGCCCGGCACCGCCACCTGCTGCCAGTTGCCCGGCGGCAGCGGATGGCTCACCGCCTCGGCCGACAGGTTGAAGGCCAGCAGGAGGGTTTCATCTGCAAGCATACGCTCGAACAGCAGCACTGGCTCGGCGCTTTCGATGAATCGGATGCTGCCATGCAGGAGTGCCGGCTGGCTATGCCGCCAGGCCAGGAACCCGCGGAACGCAGCCAGGACCGAGTCCGGGTCGCGCTCCTGCACCGCCACGGCCGCGGCGCGGTGCTCGGGCGGGATCGGCAGCCACGGCTGGCCGGCGGTGAAACCGGCCAGCGGCGCGTCGGTCCACGGCAGTGGGGTCCGGCAGCCATCGCGGCCCTTGAAGTTGGGCCAGAAGGTGATGCCATAGGGGTCCTGCAGGGCCTCGAACGGCACCTCGGCCTCGGCCAGGCCCAGTTCCTCGCCCTGGTACAGGCAGACCGAGCCGCGCAGCGAGCACAGCATCGCCACCAGCATCCTCGCCAGGCGCGGGTCAGCCGGGTGGCCGCCCCAGCGGCTGACCGCCCGCTCCACGTCGTGATTCGAAACCGCCCAGCACGGCCAGCCTTCGGTCATCACGGCTTCCAGGCGCGAGACCGTGTCGCGGATATAGGCCGCGCTGTAGTCGTCCACCAGCAGCTCGAAGCTGTAGCCCATGTGCAGGCGACCATCGCGGGTGTACTCGGCGGTGGTGGCCAGCGAGTCCTCCGAGGAGATCTCACCCAGGCTGACCGCCCCCGGATACTCGTCCAGCAGCGCGCGCAGCCTCTCCAGGAACGGCAGGTTCTCCGGCTGGGTGTTGTTGTAATAGTGGTACTGGTAAGCGTACGGGTTGTCCGGGCTGAAGCCGCGACCGAAGCGCTTCTCCGCCGGCTTGGCCGGGTTGTCGCGCAGCTGCGCGTCATGGAAGCAGAAGTTGATCGCATCCAGGCGGAAGCCATCCACGCCGCGGTCCAGCCAGAAGCGCACGTTGTCCAGGGTGGCCTGCTGCACGTCCGGGTGATGGAAGTTCAGGTCCGGCTGGTCGACCAGGAAGTTGTGCAGGTAGTACTGCTCGCGGCGCGGCTCCCACTGCCAGGCACCGCCGCCGAACAGCGACAGCCAGTTATTGGGCGGTGTGCCGTCCTCGCGCGGGTCCGCCCATACGTACCAGTCGGCCTTGGGGTTGGTCCGGTCCTGGCGGCTCTCGCGGAACCAGGCGTGCTCGATCGAAGTATGGCTCAGCACCTGGTCGATCATCACCTTCAGGCCCAGACCGTGCGCCTTGGCCAGCAGGCGGTCGAAGTCGTCCAGGCTGCCGAACAGCGGGTCGACGTCGCGGTAGTCGGCGATGTCGTAGCCGAAGTCGGCCATCGGCGATTTGAAGAACGGCGAGATCCAGATCGCGTCCACGCCCAGCGTTGCGATGTGGTCCAGGCGCTGGATGATGCCCGGCAGGTCGCCCACCCCGTCGCCGTTGGCGTCAAGGAAACTGCGCGGGTAGATCTGGTAGATGACGGCTCCGCGCCACCATGGATAGTGCGACATCGACAGCCCCCCTCCGGGCGTGCGGGACCCGCCGGGAGCGGGCCGAAATCCTGATGCCGCAAGCTTAGCGGTGGCCTCACGGGCATGGCGCAACCTGCATACGTATTCACGCAGGCGGCATCCGTGGCCGGGCCGCGGACGCCGGCCTGCCCGGTTTGCGCCCGAATTCACAGGCAACGCCTATAATCAGCGATGAGCCTGAAAGCCTGATCGCATGACCATCACCGAAGACACCCGTCCCGCCCTGGGCCTGCCCCAGATCCAGTCGCTTGCCGCGGCCGACATGGCCGCCGTCGACGCCCTGATCCGGCGCCGCCTGTCCTCGGACGTCGTGCTGATCAACCAGATCGCCGACCACATCATTTCCGCCGGCGGCAAGCGCCTGCGCCCGATGCTGGTGATGCTGGCCGGCCATGCGGTCGGCCAGGCCGGCCCGGACCACCACCAGTTGGCGGCGATCATCGAGTTCATCCACACCTCCACCCTGCTGCACGACGACGTGGTGGACGAATCCAGCCTGCGCCGTGGCCGCAGCACCGCCAACGCCCTGTGGGGCAACGCGCCCAGCGTGCTGGTCGGCGACTTCCTGTACTCACGCAGCTTCCAGCTGATGGTCGAGCTGGAGCGCATGTCGGTGATGCAGATCCTGGCCGATGCCACCAACCGCATCGCCGAGGGTGAAGTGCTGCAGCTGCTGCACGTGCACAACCCGGATACCGACGAAGCCGCCTACCTGCGCGTGATCGAGCGCAAGACCGCGGTGCTGTTCGCCGCCGGCACCCGCCTGGGCGCGCTGGCCAGCGGCGTGGATGAAGCCACCCAGCAGGCCCTGTTCGACTACGGCATGCACCTGGGCTACGCGTTCCAGATTGCCGACGACGTGCTGGACTATTCGGCCAATGCCGAGGAGCTGGGCAAGAACCTGGGTGACGACCTCGCCGAGGGCAAGGCCACGCTGCCCCTGATCCATGCCATGGCCCATTCGGACGCCGCCACCCGCGAGCGCCTGCGCACCATCGTGCAGGACGGCGACGCCTCGGCGATGCCGGAAGTGCTGGCCGCGATCCGCGCTACCGGCGGCCTGGAGTACAGCCGCGCGCGTGCCGAGGAATATGCCGAGGCCGCCGAGCGCGCGCTCGATGGCCTGGCCGACAATGATGCCGTGGCTGCCCTGCGCGGCCTGGCCCGCTACGCGGTGCAGCGCTCGCATTGATGGGTTGAGGCGTGCCGACCAACGGTCGGCACCCACCAAACCGGCATTCCGGTGGCTGCCGACCGTTGGTCGGCACGGAAACATCGGTGACTACCGACCGATCGCATTGACCGCATTGTAGTGCCGGCCGCTGGCCGGCAACCTCATGATGCTGCGGATGTCACGGGAATGCCGGCCAGCGGCCGGCACTACCGCTGCACGGTTCAACGTTTCTCGAAGCGCTCCTCGAAGAACTCATCCAGCGCCTTCCACGCGCGCTTCGCCGCGCGCTCGTTGTACTGGCAGCCCGGCGGGCTGTTGGCATCGCGCTCGGCAAAGCAGTGCACCGCGCCGCTGTAGTTGGTGAACTCCCAATCGACCTTGGCCGCGTCCATTTCTTTCTGGAAGCTGCCGATGTCCTCGGCGGTCACGCTGGTGTCGTCGGCGCCATTGAGCACCAGCACCGACGGGTGGCTGCCACCAGCCTGTGCCGGCAGCGGCGAACCCAGCCCGCCGTGCAGGCTGACCACCCCTGCCAGCGGCGCACCGGCACGGGCCAGCTCCAGCACCGTGGTGCCACCGAAACAGAAGCCCACCGCACCGATCCGGCTGGCATCGAGCGGCGCCTTGCCGGCCTGGGCCTTGAGCACGTTCACCGCTTCCAGCGCGCGCGCACGCAGCAGCGGCCGGTCGTTGCGGAGCTTGGTCGCCACCGGCCCGGCCTCGGCATCGGTCTTCGGCCGCACGCTCTTGCCGTAGACATCGGCCACCAGCACCACATAGTCATCGCCAGCCAGCTGCTTGGCCTTCTCGACCGCCGATTCGTTCACGCCTTTCCAGTTCGGCACCATCACCAGCCCGGGGCGCTTATCATTGTCGCCGTCGTCATAGACCAGCACGCCGCTGAAAGTCGTGCCCTGGTGCTTCCACTCCACCGGCTGCGTCTTCATCGCCGCCCACGCCGGCATCGCTGCCAGCCCCAGAACCACCGCCACACCGCATCGCCAACGATTCATGCGCTTGCTCCGCAAGAAAAAGGGGACGGAGGGGATTAAGCCGTATTCACCCCTCCCGCGTCGCATTCTGCATTGGCGACGTGACGCAGGTGTGGTTGGATACGACTTAATCCCCTCCGTCCCCTTTTTTCGCATGAATCTTGTTGATCGCTTCCTGTCTGGCCTTGTTCCGCGTCTGCCTGCCGACGATGCCGCCCAGTGGGCTTGGGTCCAGGGCGCCAGCGCCGAATACCTGCAGCGCCTGCGTGCGCAGTGGCCGCAGGTGCCGGACAGCCTGGCGGAACTGTTGTCCCGCGTGGATGGTACCCATTTCCGCGAGTACCCCGGCGGCGAGGTCTGCGTGCTGATGCTGGGTTCAGATGTGGGCGATTACCCCTACTACCTGCGCTCGGTCGGGCAGATCTTCGAGGACCAGCAGCAGTGGGACGACAGCATCCGTTCCATCTACGAAGAGTGGCTGGATGACGAGCCGGAGATCCTGGGTGAGGGCATCGACGCCGATCTGCCGATGAACCGCCGCCTGTGCTTCTCGCACTGCATGAACAACGGCGGCACCTCGATGCTGTACCTGGATTTTGATCCCGCGCCGGGCGGTACGGTCGGCCAGGTGGTGCGCTACCTGCACGATCCGGACAGCTATGCGGTGATCGCGCCCAGCTTCGATGCGTACCTGCAGCAGTTGATCGACGGCGGCTACGCGTTCATCGATGAGGAGCAGTAGATCCACGCCATGCGTGGATGAACTTCTGAGGAGGTTGCCGGCCAGCGGCCGGCACTACCTTCAAGCGATACCCAGCCCGGGAATCGCGCTGATGCTCTCCGGGTCAAACCCAGCCAGCTCAGCGAAATGGCGGCCACGCGCCACGTAGTCACGGTAGGCGCCGAAACTAGGCGCGCCCGGCGACAGCAATACCACCCCGCCCTCAGAACCCAGCGCGGCACGTGCCAGCGCCATTGCCTCGGGCAGATCCGCCGCCGCGTGCAGACCGAAGCGACCGGCATCGGCCAGCGGCTGCAGCATCGCGTGGATGCGCGGGCCGTTGCTGCCCATCGTCACGATCTCCACCGGCGGCACGTCGTGCGCCATGTGCTGCATGAAATCGGTCCAGTCCAGGCCACGGTCATGCCCGCCCACCAGCAGCGCGATGCGCTGGCCGGCGAAGCACTCCAGCGCGGCCAGGCTGGCATGCGGCGTGGTGCTGATCGAATCGTTGACGTAGGTCAGGCCATCGGCCGCGCCGATGCGCTGCAGGCGATTCGGCAGCGGACGGAAATCCTGCACCGCCGGTGCCAGCGCCACGGCGTCCAGCCCCAGCGCTTCCAGCGCCGCCAGTACCGCACAAAGGTTGCCGCGGTTGTGGCGACCCGGCAGCGGCGTGTTGCGGGTATCGAACACCGCCTGCTCGCCGCGATGCACGATGTCACCGCGCATGTGCCAGCCCTGCGGCTGGTTGAACCAGACCACTTCGCTATCGGGCAGCGACAGCGCAGCCAGATGCGGATCGGCGGCATTGAGCACGGCGATGCGCGGTGCGGCTTCAGTCACCAGCCGCAGCTTGTCCTCGATGTAACGCTGCTCGCTGCCGTGCCAATCCAGGTGCTCCGGGAACAGGTTCAGCACCACCGCCACCTGCGGATGGGCGCCACTGCGCGCCACTTCGCCGGTCTGGTAGCTGGACAGTTCCACCGCCCAGTACGCGGGCGCGGGCTGCGGGTCCAGCACTTCCAGTAGCGGCAGGCCGATGTTGCCGACCAGGCCGGTGCGGTGGCCGGCGGCACGCAGCAGGTGCGCGACCAGCGCGGTGGTGGTGCTCTTGCCCTTGGTGCCGGTCACGCACACGGTGTCGTGCACGATGCCATCGGCACCTGCATGTTCGGCAAACCACAGCGCGGTGCCACCGATGAAGGTGGTGCCCTGCCCCGCCGCCGCCAGCGCGACCGGCTGGTAGGGGCTGATGCCGGGCGACTTGATCACCACGTCGAACGCGGCCAGCGCTTCAGCAGAAGGCTCGCCACGCACATCCAGCACGCCCTGTGTTTCCGCACGCGCGGCCTCGACTTCTGCCGCCGGGCAGAACAGGCTCAGCGGCAGCGTGGGCAGGCGCTCGCGCAGCACCGCAAACGCGGCGCGGCCCTCACGGCCCCAGCCCCACAGCGCAACGCGCTTTCCTTCAAGCTTCGAAATCTTCACGCACCCGTTCCCACAGCGCAGCCGGAACGCGATGCTCGCCCTGCAGCTGCAGCAGCGGTGCCAGTTCCAGTTCGGCGGCATCCAGCTGCGGCTGGATCTCATTGCAGAAGCGCTTCACCAGCACGTCTTCCTTCCACTCCGGGCGCTGCGCCAGGGTCGCCATCGCCGCACGCGATTCGCGGCCTTCGCCCACGCACTCGAACGGCTTGTGGTCCTGGAATTCCAGCAGCGCGTCGAAGCCGCCGGCCTGCTCGGCATCGTCCAGCAGGTTGCGGCCGAAGATGCGCACCAGGCGCGTCTTGGGCATGAACGGGGCCAGCGCCATGAACACGAAATGGCACTTCGGGCAGACACCGCACCAGCGGTTCACCGGGCGCTCGCCGAGGATGTGGAAGTTACGGTTGCAGCTGGAGAAATGCGCGTCGTAGAAATCGGTCTTGGCGAACTGGCGGGCCACTGCCAGCTCCGACATCGGGCGCAGCAGCGAGTAGTACTGCAGGTCCGCCGCTACGTGCGTCTGCACATGGCTGCCGAACGCCTGCTCGAATGCCCAGCCCTTGGACCACTGGTGGTTCACTTCGCCGGTGCCCGGAATCTGGCTGCCGTAGCTGGCCGAACGTTCGTTGGAGAACACCACCTGGTCCACGCCCTGCAGCAGCGCGGCCAGCACCATGATCGCCGAGTTCACCGCAGTGACCGGGATATGCCCGTTCCACGCACCCTGGCGGTTCAGCTCGAACAGTTCCGGCGCCAGCGCGCGGCCCAGGTTCAGCGTCGGCAGGCCGGTGCGTTCAGCGCAGGCACGGATCAGCTGCGAGCCACCGATCCAGGTCACCGTCTCGTCCACGCCGGCACGGCGCAGCGCTTCGATGCTGACCAGCGAATCCTTGCCGCCACCGATCGCCACCAGCGCGTGCGGCTGCAGGCCCAGCACCGGCGCCTGCACTGCCTCGCCCTGCACCGGCAGGCGGAAGCGCCCGCGCAGGTTCAGGCCGTTGCGGTAGGCAAATTCACCCAGGCCATTGAGGTAGACCGTCTCCACCAGCGCAGCGGTATCGGCATCGATGGCGTAGCTGTCGATGCTGACCGTCTCCGGCACGCCCGCCTTGTAGTAGCTGACACCGGCGATCAGGTGCAGCAGCTGCAGCGCGCGCTGCACAGCGGCGGTACGCGCTTCGTCCAGCACGAACGGGGCGCCCGGCACGGTGATGGTTTCCACCATCTCCGGGCCGTCATCAAAGGCGTAGACCAGCTTGGCCACGCCGGTGTCCGCGGCGAATTCGCAGCGGACGAAGCGGAAGCGGGAAACCTGGTGTTTGTCGAAAGCAGTCATGGTGTATCCGGTCAGGCACGGGCCCGCGCGATGGCGCGGGGCGTGTCGGTGGGCGGGTGCAGGGCGCGCGCGGTGGTCATTCGATCACGTCTTCGCGCGGCAGCATCCGCTGGTTGTAGGTGTTGGCCATCGAATAGCCATAGGCGCCGGCATCGGCGATCAGCATCACGTCGTCCGGCGCGGTCGACACCGGCAGCTTGCGGCGCTTGCCGAACACATCGCTGGATTCGCAGATCGGGCCGACCACATCGAACGCCGCTTCGGCATAACCGCCCTGGCGGCTGAGGTTCTCGATGTCGTGCCAGGCGTCGTACAGGGCCGGCCGCATCAGTGCGTTCATGCCGGCATCCAGGCCAACACGGCGCACGCCGTCCTTCTCCACCACCTGGGTGACATGGGTCAGCAGCACGCCGGACTCGGCCACCAGGTAGCGGCCCGGCTCGATCGCCAGGCGGAATGCCGGATGCAGCGCCTTGACCTCGGCTAGGCCCTCGGCCCAGGCGTCCAGGTCGAACGGCTCGTCTTCGTCGCTGTACGGAATCGGCAGGCCACCGCCGATATCGATGGTGTGTACGCTGCCGATGCGACGGGCGAAACCGGCCAGCTCATCGCACATCAGGCGCCAGTGCTGCGCGGTTTCCACGCCACTGCCGAGGTGCGCGTGCAGGCCGACCACGCGGCTGCCCAGATCGGTGGCCGCGCGCACGAACTCATCGACGCGGGCGATCGGCAGGCCGAACTTGGAGTCCTTGCCGCCGGTACGGACCTTGGCATGGTGGCCTTCGCCACGGCCCAGATCCACGCGCAGCCACAGCTCGCGGTTGCGGAACAGGTCCGGCCAGCGCTGCAGCGCTTCGACGTTGTCGACGGTGACGGTCACGCCCAGCGCGAACGCGGCTTCGTACTCGCTGCGCGGGCAGAAGCTGGGAGTGAACAGCACACGCTTGGGCGACAGTTCCGGCAGGTGCTGGAACACGTGCTTCAGTTCGCCGTGCGATACACACTCAAGGCCGAAGCCCTCGGCTTCCAGCAGCTGCAGGATGGCCGGGTGGCTGTTGGCCTTGATCGCGTAGTAGCGCTGGTCGATCGGCTTGATCGCCGCCAGCGCGCGGGCACGGGCGCGCACGGTCGGCAGGTGGTAGACATAGCGCGGCGTACCGGCGTCGGCCAGCTGCAGCAGGTGCGCCCGCTGGCCCCGCCACCACGGCGTGCCACGCGGGCGCACGGTGCCGGCGATCTCGCGCCAGCGTGGGCCGAACACTTCGGTCTCTTCCACCGGCATCGCACCGCTGTCGATCAGCTCGGCGTGCAGGATCGGCAGCAGGCCATCGGCATCGGCTTCGTCGATGACGAAGGTCAGGTTCAGGTCGTTGGACGACTGCGAGATCATGTGCACGCGCTCGCGGCCGAACGTGGCCCACACGTCCGACAGCTTGTGCAGCAGCGAACGCATGCCGCGGCCAACCAGGGTGATCGCCGCGCACGGCACGATCACCTTCACCTTGCAGATCTGCGACAGGTCGGCCGACAGCGCGGCCAGCACATCGGTGTTGACCAGGTTCTCGGACGGGTCCAGCGACACGGTGACGTTGGTTTCGGCCGAACCGATCAGGTCCACCGACAGGCCATGCTTCTTGAACAGGTTGAACACATCGGCCAGGAAGCCGACCTGCTGCCACATGCCGATGCCTTCCATCGACACCAGCACGATGCCGTTGCGGCGGCTGATCGCCTTCACGCCCGGGACCGGCGCAGCGCTGCCATCGATGCTGGTGCCCGGCAGTTCCGGGCGCTCGGTATCGAGGATGGCCATCGGCACGCCAGCATCGCGGCACGGCTTGATCGAGCGCGGGTGCAGCACCTTGGCGCCAGTGGTGGCGATTTCCTGCGCCTCGTAATAATCCAGGCGGGTCAGCAGGCGTGCGTCCGGCACGTCCTTCGGGTTGGCACTGAACATGCCCGGCACATCGGTCCAGATCTCCACGCGGCTGGCACCGAGCAGCGCACCGAAGTACGCCGCCGAGGTATCCGAGCCACCACGGCCGAGGATGGCGGTACCACCATCGGCATGCCGCGAAATGAAGCCCTGGGTGATCAGCAGGCGGGTCGGCTGCGCGCGGAAGCGCTGCATCCACTCCGCATCGGCACGCCACTGGCAGTTCACCGACAGCCGCTGCGACCAGTCGCTCTGGTTCGGCTGCGGCGGCATCGCGTCCAGCCACTGGCGGGCATCCATCCAGCCCATGTCCAGGCCCGAAGCGTGCAGATAAGCCGCGCCCAGGGTGGAGGACAGCAGTTCGCCCTGGCCCAGCACTTCGGCCTGCCACTGCAGCGGCCGGGTGGCCGCGCGCGCGTCGTCGAGCAGCCCCTGCAGCGCCGCCAGGCGCTCGGCCAGCACCTCGCGGCCCAGGCCGAGTTCAACCAGGAAGGCCTCGTGGCGTTCGACCAGCGCCGCCACGCGATCACGGCTGTCCGGCGCGCCATCGGCGATCGCGGTCAGTTCGTTGGTGACCCCGGACAGCGCCGAAACCACCACCAGCACGCGCGAGCCGGTCTCTTCCGCACGTTTTTTCGCCAGCTTCCCGATCGTGTCCCAGCGATGACGACGCGACACCGAGGTGCCGCCGAACTTCAGTACGATCCAACGATCGACAAGGGGGGAAGCTGACATGGATTGGCTATGTAGAATGTGGGGAAGCCGCCCTCGGGGGCGGAACCTTTGATTCTAAGCGCAATATCCCCGTAGATGGCCGTCCTCCGTTACCTGCAGCTCGATGTCTTCGCCCCCCGCCCCGGCACCGGCAACCCACTGGGCGTCATCCTGGACGCCGACGAGCTCTCCAGCAGCCAGATGCAGGCCCTGGCCGCCTGGCTGAACCTGTCCGAGACGGTGTTCTTCCTGCGCCCCAGTGCGCC
Organism: Stenotrophomonas mexicanensis; assembly: GCF_032911605.1. NCBI lineage: Bacteria > Pseudomonadati > Pseudomonadota > Gammaproteobacteria > Lysobacterales > Lysobacteraceae > Stenotrophomonas > Stenotrophomonas mexicanensis. The sequence continues at coordinate 65,066 of NZ_JAWJTG010000009.1, read as the reverse complement.
GGGCGCCGACTACCACATCCGCATCTTCACCCCGACCCGCGAGCTGGCATTTGCCGGCCACCCCAGCGTCGGCGCCGCCTGGGCGGCGGTGACCTGCGGCCTGGCGCATCCACGCGACGGTGCCCTGCTGCAGCAATGCGCGGCGGGGTTGCTGCCGGTACGGGTGAGCGGCCCGGCCGAGGCGCTGCAGATCCAACTGGCCAGCCCACCGGCGCAGCAACTGGACACAGCGGCGGACGGAGCGCCGGAAACGCTGCTGGCGCTGGCTGCCAGCGGGCACGTACCCGAACTATGGGACAACGGCGCTCGCTGGTGGCTGCTGCCGCTGCGCGACGCCTCCGCCGTACGCAACCTGGTGCCGGACATGGCCGCACTGGCCGACTGGAGCCTCGCCACTGATGCCACCGGCCTGGCCGTGTTCGCCGACGAGGCCGGCAGCGACCACACCCGTGTGGTGCGCGCCTTCTGCCCCGCTGATGCGGCCGCCGTACCGGAGGACCCGGTTACCGGCAGCGCCAATGCCCTGATCGGTGCCTGGCTGCGGCAGCGCGATGCCCTGCCCGGCCGCGAGGGCCACTACGTGGCCAGCCAGGGCCGCGAAGTCGGCCGCGATGGCCGCGTGCAGGTGCAGGTCGATGCGCAGGGCACGGTCTGGATCGGCGGCCAGGTGCAGCCGGTCATCGACGGCCACATCCGCTGGTAGCCCACGGAAAAAAGGGGACGGAGGGAATTAAGTCGCTTATGGCACATGGGGCAAAAGCGACTTAATTCCCTCCGTCCCCTTTTTGGTGCCCCGCGCTACGCTATGCGGCCTGTTTACTGGAGTGCCGCCTGATGTCCACCCGCCGTTTCCTGCAGCTGGATGTGTTTACCCCGCGCGCCGGCGCCGGCAATCCGCTGGCCGTGGTGCTCGATGCCGAGGGCCTGGACGACGCCAGCATGCAGGCCATCGCGCGCTGGACGCGCCTGCCCGAGACCACCTTCGTGTTCCCGCCGCAGGTCGCCGGTGCCAGTTACCGGCTGCGCATGTTCAGCCCGCAGAAGGAAGTTCCGTTTGCCGGCCACCCCAGCGTCGGCACCGCGCATGCGGTGCTGCAGGCCGGCCTGGCCGCAGCGGTCGATGGTGTGCTGGTACAGGACGGCATTGCCGGTGCCCTGCCGCTACGCGTCAGCGGTGAGGGTGCGCAGCAGCGCATCGCCATCCGCACGCCGCGCGCGCAGCTGGCCGAGACTGCCGAGGCGACCGATCCACGCCTGCAGGCGGCGCTGAAGGACTGGCCGCTGGGCACGCTGCCGCCGGCGCGGATGCAGGGCGGACGCAGCTGGTGGGTGGTGCAGGTGGCCGATGAGGCCGCATTGCGCGCATTGCAGCCGGACTGGGATGCGGTGGCCGCACTGGCCGAGTCCACCGACAGCATGGGCGTGTTCGCCTATGCCTTCAGCGATGGCGGTGAGGGCTTCGATCTGGCGGTACGTGCCTTCGTCGGCAATGGACGCCGCTTCGAGGACGCCGCCTCCGGTGCTGCCAATGCGGTGCTGGCCGCATGGCTGGACCTGCGCGATGCGCTGCCCCGTGGTCGCGCACCGTTCGAAGTCAGCCAGGGCCGCGAAGTCGGCCACGACGCGCGCCTGACCCTTTTCGTCGATGAAGACGGGGAAGTCTGGTCCGGTGGCCAGGTGCAGACGGTGATTACCGGCACCCTTGATTGGTGATTGTGATGGGGGGTGGTAGAGCCGAAGGCAGCGGCAGGAGCCGCTGCCAACGTCGGATGCGACGGCCCGGAGGGTGGCGGCCAGGAAGGCCGCCATAACGCTGGCCGGCTGTTACCTGGACCTCGACATCATGCGGTTGCCGGCCAGCGGCCGGCACTACCCTCAGCCCAGCTCGGCTTCCAGGCTGATCGGCACCGCGCTCAGCGCCTTGGATACCGGGCAGTTCTGCTTGGCGTCATCGGCAATCGCACGGAACTGCGTCGCGTCGATGCCCGGCACCACCGCCTTCACCTTCAGCCGGATCTGCGACAGCTGCGGGCCGCCTTCCAGCGACAGATCGACCTTGGCTTCGGTATCCAGCGAAGTCGGGGTAAAGCCGGCTTCGCCGAGCTTGGCCGACAGCGCCATGGTGAAACAGCCGGCGTGCGCGGCAGCGATCAGCTCTTCCGGATTGGTGCCCTTTTCGTCGCCGAAGCGGCTGTTGAAGCCGTAACGGGTCTTGTCCAGCAGCCCACTCTGCGGCGTGCTCAACTGCCCCTTGCCCGACTTCAGATCGCCTTCCCAGTGCGCGGTGGCGTGTCGCGAGATTCCCATGTGCTGCTCCTGCGTGACGGTGATGAACGGTCACCCTCGCACGGGAGGCGTTAGCCCAGCGTCGCTCCGCCGCACGCCACAGGTCCGCCGGAAACCGGACAACTGGTCACTTCTTCGCCAGACCGGCGCGCATTTTTCCCTTGTTTTCAGTGGTTTCGCGCATTCCTCCGATGCGCGGGCGCGGACCATCGCGCGCGCTGCCACACCCCCTTCCCCCACTGCCGGCCATGTACTGAATCGGCCTGGATATGAAAAAACATGCACTTTCCGCGCTTCGGGCTATTGGCGGCGCCCGAGAGTTGCCCTACATTGCGCTTGCCGACGGGGTTCGGCGCCGACCAAACAACCAACCGTTCACGGAACAGGAAACCATGGCAAAGACCGCTAAGAAGGCTGCCCCGAAGAAGGCAGTGAAGAAAGTCGCGACGAAGGCAGCCGCCAAGCCGGCCGCTCCGAAGCCGATCAAGGAAGTGCTGACCAAGTCCGGCCTGGTTGCACACATCGCTGAAGCCTCCGGCGTCATCGCCAAGGACGTCCGCGCTGTGCTGGCCTCGCTTGAAAGCGCCGTCGCCTCCTCGGTGCACAAGAAGGGCGCTGGCTCCTTCACCCTGCCGGGCCTGCTGAAGATCACCACCGTCAATGTGCCGGCCAAGCCGAAGCGCAAGGGCATCAACCCGTTCACCAAGGAAGAGCAGTGGTTCGCTGCCAAGCCGGCCACCACCAAGCTGAAGGTGCGTCCGCTGAAGAAGCTGAAGGACGCCGCGCTGTAAGCGCGCGCCCCAACGCGGATTCCGACGGGACGGCTCTGGCCGTCCCGTTTTTTTTTGTCCCAACCACAGCCCGCAACACAGCGTTGCCGCATCCCCGGGAATGCGCGTACAGGCCCGTCGCCATTGGCTGGGCGTGGTCCATTGCGGCCCCGGAACGTACCGGGTGGAACACTGCGTGCAGCCCCGGCCATCGCCGCCGGGCACGGCCTTGCCTAAGGTGGGCACATCCTCCACAGCTACGGCGAGCACACCCTCATGGCCAGCCCCTCCACCCGCTACCGGATCTCGGTGACCCCCATCGAAAAGGACGGGTTGCAGTGCACCGGGCGCTGCACCATCGAACTGGAACATCGCGCAAGCCGCGACCTGATGCGCCTGCTGGAAGCGGCGCCGCGCACCGCTGGTATCAGCGGCGACGAGCGCGCGACGCTGGTGATCGCCACCCAGCTGCTGCGCGACATCGTGCAGCGCCACGCCGACACCGAAGGGCATGCCCTGGCCGCCATCGCCACGCAGGTGCTGCCGGCGCTGGATGCACTGGAACAGCTGCCCTCCTCCCGCTGATCGCGGAACAGCCGATACACTGCCTCCTTCCGTTCGCCTCGGGGAGGAGGCAGACATGCGCAGGTTCCTGATACTGCTCGCACCGCTGGTGCTGCTGGCCTGTTCCCGGCCGACATCGCAATCCGATCCAGCGGATGCCACACCGTCGGCCACGGCCGAGGCGGCTGCCCGCACGAAGTCACAGACCGCCGCAGAAGGCGATGCACCGGCCGTGCAGGCCATCGATGTCGATCCCCTGTTTGCCGCCGTCGCGGCCGAGGCCGAGCTGCCGGCGGGAATGCTCAATGCCTATGTCATGGCCCTGCTCAATCGCGATCGCAAGGCCGTCGACGCCGCGTGGACATTCCCGCCCAGCGATGCACGACGCGCCGACGATGCCGCATTGCGCCAGCTCACGGACGTGCGCAGCCTGCGCCTGACCAGCGAACTACCGATCGCGCGCGACGGTCACCAGCCGCCGCAGCTGCTGGAGGTTCCGGTGCAGATCCGCGCAGTGACCCCTGAGGGCACCTTCCGCTTCGGTGGCTGGTACCGGGTGCAACCCCGTGCCGATGGCCGCGCCTGGCAGATCCAGTCGGCGCAACTGCGGCCAACGCTGGACTGAACCGTTGCAGCGGCATGCACGCGCGATTCAGCCGGCACGGCTACTCTTTGATTCGTCCATTCATATCCACCGGTCACCGCCATGCGCCTGCGTTCCCTGATGACCCGCCTCGCGGCCTCCACCGTGCTGATCGCCGCTGCGATCGGCGCCCAGGCCGCCCCTTCCATCTCCGGCCGCGAACTGTCGGTCGGCGCCAGTGACGTGCAGCAGTACCTCGATGGCAGCTTCCCACGCACCCAGGACGCCCTCGGCGGCCTGATCGCGCTGACCATGAGCCATCCACAGCTGAGCCTTCCGGCCGGCGAACGGTTGAACCTGGGCATGGATGTGGCACTGGCCACCGCCGGTGGCAACCCGGCCAAGCTGGGCACGGTGAAGCTTAGCAGTGGACTGCGCTACGACGCGCAGACCCAGGGCTTCCACCTGCAGCAGCCGAGCGTGGATGACTTCACCCCGGCCAACCAGGGCGGTCGCCTCGATTCGCGCACCCGCGGCCTGCTCAATGCCTGGCTGAGCGATTACGCCCAGCGCGAACCGATCTACAAGCTGGACCCGGCCGTGGCCGGCCTGCTCGGCGCCCTGCAGGTGCAGTCGGCGCAGGTGAAGAACGGCAAGCTGGTGGTCACCTTCAACCAGAACCTGGGCAACCTGGTGCCGGCAGGCGTGCTGGGTAAGTAAGGTAGTGCCGGCCGCTGGCCGGCACGCTTTTCACATGTGTGCCGGCCAGCGGCCGGCACTACCCGCTGCGGGTCAGCGCTTGGGCTGCAGCATGGTGCCGGTGCACTTGGGCGAGCCGCAGCGGCACTCCCAGATCTTCTTCAGCTTGGCGGTGTGGCGCTCAGCCAGGGTGATGCCGTAGTTGTAGGTCAACTCTTCGCCGGCCTTGATGTCACGCAGCGCCTCGATGAACACCTTGTCGCCGCGGCTGTCGCCGTCCTCGTCTTCCTCGATCACCGCCTCGCAGTTCGGGTCGCAGCTGTGGTTGATCCAGCGCGCGTCATTGCCCTTGTAGTTGGCATCGATCACCCAGTCGTCGTTGAGGGTGAACAGGAAGGTATGGCCACTTTCGACGTCGCCGCTGTCATCGGCATCAACGTCGCCGTGGCTGCGCAGCAGGCCCTTGTACTGGATCACGCGCTCGCCCTGCTTGATCGGGGCCACGGCGAACACGCCGTTGCCATGGATGGCGGACTTGCGGGCTTGGATCTTCTTCGGCATCGGCACGGGCTGTTTGCAGCGAATGGAACAGGGATTCTCGCCCATTCCGGGTGATTGCGAAAATCACCCCGTTGGCGCAGCATTGCGCCCTGGCAACGGCCCCGGTGTGTCCTCCCGGCCCGGCCCCAGCGCCGGCTGAATGCCCGGGTTGGATGGCGGCGAATAAAAGCGTACAATTTCAGTCCGCTTTAAGAACCACTCGCATCCCCATGTTGCGCGTCACCAAACTCACCGATTACGCCACCGTCGTGCTGACCGTGCTCGCCGCCCGTCCGGGCGAGGTGCTCAGTGCCACCGAGCTGGCCGAATTCACCGGTCTGGAGCCGCCCACCGTCAGCAAGGTGCTCAAGCCGCTGGCCCAGGCCGGCCTGGTTGAAGGCCTGCGCGGCGTGCGTGGCGGCTACCGCCTGACCCGCCCGGCCATCGAGATCTCGCTGTTCGAAGTGGTCGAAGCGATGGAGGGGCCACTGGCCCTGACCGAATGCAGCCACGACCACCACCAGTGCGGCATGGCGCCCAAGTGCGGCGCGCGCAGCAGCTGGCGGTTGATCAACGACGTGGTCTCCGAGGCCCTGCGCGATGTCACCCTTGCGCAGATCCTGCCCCCTCTCCCCCTTGCCGATGACGAACAGCGCCGCACCATCGCTGTCGACGTCGTCTCCTGATCCGTAGGCAGCCCCCCCATGGCCACCGAAACCATCGAAAACGTCGCCCACGACGACACCCCCAACCGCGAGATCCACGAGCAGCTCGGCCGCAAGTATTCGGCCGGCTTCATCACCGAGATCGAATCGGACTCCCTGCCGCCGGGCCTGGACGAGGACACCATCCGTGCCCTGTCGGCCAAGAAGGAAGAGCCGGAGTGGATGACGCAGTGGCGCCTGGACGCCTACCGCCACTTCCTGACCATGCCGATGCCGGACTGGGCCAAGCTGGAGATCGCGCCGATCGATCTGCAGGCGCTCAGCTACTACTCCGCGCCGAAGGGCCCGAAGTACGCCTCGCTGGATGACGTGCCGAAGGAACTGCTCGACACCTACGACAAGCTGGGCGTGCCGCTGCACGAGCGTGCCAAGCTGGCCGGCGTGGCGGTGGACGCGGTGTTCGACTCGGTGTCCGTCGGCACCACGTTCCGCAAGGAACTGGCCGAGAAGGGCATCATTTTCTGCTCGATGTCCGAGGCCATCAAGGAACACCCGGAACTGGTCCGCCAGTACCTGGGCACCGTGGTGCCGGTGGGCGACAACTACTTCGCCGCGCTCAACTCGGCGGTGTTCTCCGATGGCAGCTTCGTGTTCATTCCCAAAGGCGTTCGCTGCCCGATGGAACTGAGCACCTACTTCCGCATCAATGCCGGCCACACCGGCCAGTTCGAGCGCACCCTCATCGTGTGCGAGGACAAGGCCTACGTGTCCTACCTGGAAGGCTGCACCGCGCCGATGCGCGACGAGAACCAGCTGCACGCTGCGGTGGTCGAGCTGGTCGCGCTGGAAGACGCGGAGATCAAGTACTCCACCGTGCAGAACTGGTACCCGGGCGACGAGAACGGCGTCGGCGGCATCTACAACTTCGTCACCAAGCGTGCCGAGTGCCGTGGTGCGCGCAGCAAGGTCACCTGGACCCAGGTCGAAACCGGCTCGGCGATCACCTGGAAGTACCCGTCCTGCGTGCTGCTGGGCGACGACTCGGTCGGTGAGTTCCACTCCGTGGCGCTGACCCATCACCGCCAGCAGGCCGACACCGGCACCAAGATGATCCACGTCGGCAAGCGCACCAAGAGCAAGATCGTCAGCAAGGGCATCAGCGCCGGCCGCGGCCAGAACACCTACCGCGGCCTGGTGCGTGTGGACCGCAATGCCGATGGCGCGCGCAACTACACCCAGTGCGATTCGCTGCTGATCGGCAAGCAGTGCGGCGCGCACACCTTCCCCTACATCGAGGTGAAGAACCCGGGCGCCACCGTCGAGCACGAGGCCACCACCTCGAAGATTTCCGACGACCAGCTGTTCTACTGCCGCGCCCGTGGCATCAGCCAGGAAGACGCGGTGTCGATGATCGTCGACGGCTTCTGCAAGCAGGTGTTCCGCGAACTGCCGATGGAGTTCGCGGTGGAAGCCAAGAAGCTGCTGGAAGTCTCGCTGGAAGGTTCGGTGGGCTGACCGCCCGCCCCTGCCCCTCGCAAACGCATTCTCTTTACCGGCGGGCCGCGGCCCGCCCCACGGAAACCCCCACCATGCTGAAGATCGAAAACCTCCACGCCCGCATCGGCGACAAGGAAATCCTCAAGGGCCTGTCGCTGGACGTCCAGCCGGGCCAGGTGCACGCCATCATGGGCCCGAACGGCGCCGGCAAGTCCACCCTGGGCAATGTCCTGGCCGGCCGCGACGGCTACGAAGTGACCGAAGGCAGCGTGCAGTTCGACGGCGTCGACCTGCTGGAGCAGGACCCGGAAGCGCGCGCCGCTGCCGGCCTGTTCCTGGCGTTCCAGTACCCGGTGGAAATCCCGGGCGTGAACAACACCTACTTCCTGCGCGCGGCACTGAACGCCCAGCGCAAGGCACGTGGCGAGGAAGAACTCGATTCCATGCAGTTCCTCAAGCTGGTGCGCCAGAAGCTGGCCGTGCTGCACCTGAAGGACGAACTGCTGCACCGTGGCGTCAACGAAGGCTTCTCCGGTGGCGAGAAGAAGCGCAACGAGATCTTCCAGCTGGCCGTGCTGGAACCGAAGCTGGCGATCCTGGACGAGACCGACTCGGGCCTGGACATCGACGCGCTGAAGAGCGTGGCCGACGGCGTCAACGCACTGCGCGCCGCCGACCGCTCGTTCCTGGTCATCACCCACTACCAGCGCCTGCTGGACTACATCAAGCCGGACGTGGTGCACGTGCTGGCCGATGGCCGCATCGTCAAGAGTGGCGGCCCGGAGCTGGCACTGGAACTGGAAGCGCACGGCTATGATTTCCTGAAGGACCGGGTCGTGCCCGAGGCGGCGGTCTGATGAGCGCCCTGCTTGATTCGATGGCCCAGGCCTTCTGCGGCAGCGATGCGCGCCGCGAAGTGCTGGATGCGGCCCTGCGCGACGGCCTGCCGGCCGCCCGCAACGAAGCCTGGAAGTACACCTCGCTGCGCCAGCTGGAACGCCGTTCGTTCGCCGCGGCACCGTTGCAGGGCCCGGCGCTGGACACCGCGCTGCTGGACGACATCCCGGCGCCGCGCCTGGTGTTCGTCAACGGCCGCCTGGATGCCGCGCTGAGCGACGTGCAGGCGCTGCCGGCCGGCGTGCAGCTGCAGCCGTTGTCGGCCGCACTGGCCGCCGGTGAAGACGCCGTGCGTTTCCTCGGCCGCCGCTACGAGCGCAGCGAGGAGATCTTCGCCCGCCTGAATGCCGCGCTGGCCGATGAAGGCGTGGTGCTGCGCGTGGATGAAGGCGTACAGGTCGACGTGCCGCTGCAGCTGGTGTTCGCCAGCGTCGCCGGCGACACCGATCTGGCCTGGCACCACCGTCACCTGATCGAACTGCGTGCCGGCGCCAGCCTGGGCGTGGTCGAGCATCGCTTCAGCGTGGGTGACTCCGCCCACCTGGACAACACCGTGCTGCATGCCCACGTCGCCCGTGATGCCGTGCTCAAGCACGCCCGCGTGCAGGCCGGCAGCGCGCGCCAGACCAGCTTCCTGCGCACCGACGCGGTGCTGGCCCGCGACGCGCAGTACCACCGCGTCGACCTGGAACTGGGCGCCGCGCTCAGCCGCCATGAACTGAACGTGCGCCTGGAAGGCGACAATGCCCAGCTGACCGCCAACGGCGTGCTGCTTGGCAATGGCCGCCGCCACGTCGAAACCCGCCTGGGCATCGACCACATCGCACGCGATACCGCCTGCGAACTGCTGTGGCGCGGCGTCGCCGCCAACCGCAGCCGCGTGGTGTTCCATGGTGGCATCCAGATCCGCGAAGGCGCCGATGGCACCGACGCGAACCTGTCCAACAAGAACCTGCTGCTGTCGGCCGATGCCGAGATCGACACCCAGCCGACGCTGGTGATCGACGCCGATGAAGTGAAGGCCGCGCACGGCGCGACCGTCGGCCAGCTCGATGCCAATGCGCTGTTCTACCTGCGCTCGCGCGGCCTGCCGCAGGCCCAGGCGCAGGCACTGCTGAGCGCCGCGTTCTGCCACGAGCCGCTGAAGATCCTGCCCGACGCACTGCGTGCGCAGCTGGCACGTCGGCTGGACAAGGCCCTCGCCGAGGCGGGTGTGGCATGAACCTGTCCACGCCGCGCCCGATCGAAGAACGCACCGGCGCCCCCGACTGGGACCGCGTCCGCCTCGACTTCCCGCTGCTGATGCGCGAAGTGCACGGCAAGCCGCTGGTCTATTTCGACAATGCCAACACCGGCCAGAAGCCGGTGCAGGTGATCGGCGCGGTGGACGAGTTCTACCGCCGCTACAACGCCAACGTCAGCCGCGCGGTGCATGCACTGGGCAGCGAAGCGACCGATGCCTACGAAGGCGCGCGCAACAAGCTGGCGCGCTTCCTCAACGTGCGCCCCAGCGACCTGGTGCTGTGCAGTGGCACCACCTTCGCCATCAACCTGGTGGCGTACTCGTGGGCACTGCCACGGCTGAAGGCCGGCGACGTGATCCTGATCACGCGCATGGAGCACCACGCCAACATCGTGCCGTGGCAGCTGGTCGCGCAGCGTACCGGCGCCACCATCCGCGTGGCCGAGATCACGCCTGACGGCGCACTCGATCTGGATGCGCTGCGCGCGGCAATGACCCCGGAGGTCAAGCTGCTGGCGGTCACCCATGTCTCGAACGTGCTGGGCACGGTCAACCCGGTGCGCGAGATCTGCCGCGAAGCGCGCAAGCGCGGCATCATCACCGTGGTCGATGGCTCGCAGGCGGTACCGCACCGCAAGGTCGACGTCGCTGCGATCGGCTGCGACTTCTACGCCATTACCGGCCACAAGATGTGCGGCCCGACCGGCACCGGTGCGCTGTGGGCCCGTCGCGAGCACCTGGACGCGATGCCGCCGTTCCTCGGCGGCGGCGAGATGATCAAGGAAGTCAGCTTCGACGGCACCGTGTTCAACGATGCCCCGCACAAGTTCGAAGCCGGCACCCCGAACATCGCCGGTTTCATCGGCCTGGGTGTGGCTGCCGACTACCTGCAGCAGCTTGGCCAGGAGAACGTGGAAGCCCGCGAAGCCGAACTGCTGGCGCACTTCACCGAAGAGCTGCGCCGCGTTGACGGCCTGCGTATCATCGGCGAAGCGCCGGAGAAGGCTGCGGTGGTCTCTTTCCTGATCGATGGCGCGCATGCGCACGACCTGGCGACCCTGCTCGACCTGGAAGGCGTGGCCGTGCGCTCGGGCCAACACTGCGCACACCCGCTGCTGCAGTACTTCGGCGTCGCGGCTACCTGCCGAGCTTCGCTGGCGTTCTACAACACGCATGCCGAGATCGAGCGGTTCATGACGGCATTGACGAAGGTGCGAAAGCTGCTGGGCTGAGGATTCGCCAGAATCGGGGAAGTATGAGAACGCCGCAGGAAACTGCGGCGTTTTTTATTGCGCGCTGGACGCAAGCAAGCAGAGGTGTGACCTGGAAACACCGAGTGATGCCAGGAACGGGCAATCTCACCGTAATGCCGATCCATCCACCATCAACGGCCTTGAGGCACCGTCTTTTACATGCCAACAAGCATGGATACCCCGGAGGCAATCAAGAAGACGTACATCATCACGACGCCCCTCAACACCCACCGTGCCCCCTGATGGAGCGTCTGTCCTTTGGAAGTAAGGGCAAGCACTGCAATACCGCGCAAGCACCTAAGCCACCAATCAACCTTGATGATTCCGACTGCAGCGAGTACTTCCGGCCGTTCACGCTCGATTTTAAGCAACATCCTGTGAGCCGCAAATGCGTTTATCCACATGGCACCTAGAATAATGGAAGCCAAAATGGGGAAGCTTTCAATAAACCCTGGCACTCAGCTCTTCCTTTTGAGGCTACTCCATCACATAGCACCTGCACACCCAATCTTCTACGCAGCAATCAGCTATGGAGTCGATGCGCTCAATGGCGCAAGAAGACCCTTGACGTACCCGCCGAGGCCAACTACGTCCTCAGCTGTGCCAATCAGGTCCCGTCGCATCATCTTCTCGACGTGCTCTACACCACCAAGTCGCGCGACAACATTCGCAAGGAAAGTGACATCTCCCGCAAACAACGTCACGTCCTGATCCAGCTTTACAACCCAGCGACTATTACGCGAGAACAAAAAATGATCACGCATGAAGTTCCCATCTGCCAGCCAGTACGAGCGCAGGCCATCCAGACCTCGCTCAATTTCCACGGGGCTCCCCCCGTCGGAGCACTCTGAACATCGAACCGCGCACATCGCGATATCTGCAAAGTGCTCCGAAAGTGCGCTCAGCCACGCCACCCAAACATCATTCGGAGCAAAATCCTCATACAGGTTGCGATCAAACGCCATCCCCGCCCAGTCTTCCCGGAGAAGAGGGAGATCCGGAGGGGTAGCATCCGAGAGGGATGCCGCAATGAAGTCTGGCAAGCAACATTTATTGCTCATGGCTTCTCTGACTGCACTCAAGCCCACTCATCAATACTCTGCCTAACGGCCAACACCTGTGCTTCGGCATAGCGGGGATCGCGAATACGGATATCGGCGTCATCAAGATAGTGCCATATCACGTGAGAAACCCCGATTTCATACGAAACTGACCTAAGCACGTCCTTGATAAATTCCGCCCTCTGGTACCAGCCAGACGCCTGTTCCACGGAAGCAGGCTCGGATTCAAACAGTCTCCGCAGACAGGCTAAAACGAGATTCTTTTCATCGACAGCGCTCAATTCGAAACCTCATATTCATCAACCAAGGGGAAATTCCCCCAAAGCCTATCGACGTGATCGATCAGTTCGCAATGACACAGACGCAACCGCGCAACTTGGAAAACTGAACAGCCCAGGAGTGCTATGACCTACCGTGACATCTGCGACTCTGCAAGCCATCGAGATTGTGCCCGAGCCCCTTTGTGACAAGTGTCAACCCTAACATGGGGACCATGCGATCACATGTTTGGCGCGCCTGTGGATCATCCCGCCTTTCTGCCACGGAGGCAGAAATGAAAGCACATAACGCCATTTCCGCAACCTATCACTCACTTCAGATCTTCAAGATTGACGAGCACATCTCCAAATCTCGCACGTGGCACGGGACCAGGGATTCGTAGGGAGCGAACTTCAAGGGGGGCGTGAATTTCGCCAAGCAGCAGGTCACCTGTCGAATTGTCACTCTCTCTTATCCTGAACACCCCAATTATCGAAACCCATGAATACGCGTATTCGTCAAATACGATTTGCTGCAGATCTATTGGCCCTCTAATTCGAACTTGGGTCTCCTCAGTCACTCCGGCCTCAAACAGCTCCTTGCTTGAATTCAGTACAAAAAGCTCCCGGCTCACCCCGAGATAGCCCTCCATCCGCACCAACTTTCCATCGAATAGCCGGGGCGTAGCAGCTAGTTCCCGGAAGCTGACTCGGCAAGCGGAGCTGCCCTCGACCCCACAGGTCTTTCCAGACGGTGCGCCCCCACCTTCTTGATACCTGCAACCAGCCCCATAGAAAATAAAAACAATAACCATGAAAAACCGGAAATTAAAATTCATGCCCACACTTCCGCGTCGCCATACAGCGCCATGGATACCCGCTCACTTTCTTCGCTCCACACCCACAAACCCCAAGCCCCCCCTGTCAGCCGAAAAATTCACTGAATCATTGATAGCCAAGCTCATCAACAAAAGCCCTGCACTTGGAATCCCAATCGACATGAAATGACTTCAGCTCATCGGACTGCAGTTTCCCATTGTCCGAACGATTCATTACTGCATATCCGCGCCGCCCTCTCACTGCCCCTCAGTAGCGGTGCCGTATACATCCCATCCGACCGCCGCGACGCCTTATACGGGCCACGCGCACCAATACCGCGAGTGCCGTCCGAATCAGTGGGGAGCCAGCCCTTTTTCCAGCCGACAGCTCACCCTCGACCTCTCGGCAATAGTCATCACGCACTCATTCATAGGAAGCCCACAGGTGTCCGCCGACCTGACGACACCTTGATGATCGGCCAAGACGAAATATACCCTCACCCTTTCGCTTCCAGCCTGATCAAATGATTTCCTGACATCAATTAAATGTACCCTGCATATTTGCGCTTCTGGCACGCTCCCGGAAGAACTAAAAACTGACTCGAGCGCAAGTGCGTAGTGATTAGCCGCTGCGTTTCCCGGCTCATGATTTATGACCACACCCAAACCTTCATCTCTTCCGCCACAGGCTGTAAGCCCTAACAAGCAAAGCGCCGCTACAATAATATCGACCAGCCGCCCAAAGCGATCAAGCACTTGGGAATTTTTCACTGAAATACCTCCCAAAACTTAGCGCACCCGCAATCTACATCCTTTCACAGAACCCGATCATTCGCTTCAAAATGACCGAGGCACACTGGTCTTCTTCAATGCCGCAAGTCCCCGCAGTCAAGAACTTCCCGCCGCCATCAGTCAATACATAGAAGATCCTTCTATTTCTCTGACCCTCCCGAGAGAGTTCGAGCTGCGATACCACCAACTCTGCATTCACTTCCCGCGCCCCATCCACAGGGCGCGAATGTATTACCTCATCCATATCAGCATGAATCTTCTGAGATGAGGAGCTGTCGTGGTCTTGGCTGGCCACCCGAAGAAGACAACCGCGGTCCTGCACACAGGAGGCAAGAAGCGGCATCGATAAGGCAGCAGATAGGAAAATTATGATCTTCATCGAAACCGAACCCAGTCAATTCCCCGAGAGTTGCTTATCAAGACGCTTTGCGTCAAGTCGCCCTTCGACCCTGAAGAACCCCTTGAAATCGCTAAGTCGATGTCGAGACGTCGTATCGTTACTCAGCATCGCATCCTCGTCTCGCGCGTTAATTCGCGTACCACTTCGATCAGCCATAATGTGATCGGAAGAATAGCCCTCAATCGGACTCGACGTACGACCGTCTCGCGACCCGGAGTCGCGATAGCCCTCACGCGCGCCTGCAAAATGCAGAATATCGTGGACAGCCGCACCAATCCAGTTCTCCTCAGAGCTGTCAATATGGGCCGTCCTACCCCCAATACCACCATAGACCCCCTGACCGGCACGAGGGTAATTGGCGTAGTCCTTTCCGGGCCCAAGGTTCATTGAATTTTGCCCAGCCCCGCCGGGAGCACCCAACACCTGCAGTCTCACTTTAATACCACGGTATTCGGAAGCAATCGAATCCACTCGACTCCTAATTGCCTCCACGTTGGTCTTGGTTGCGGATGGCCCTGTAAAATGAACCGGGATTACCAGGACATTTACATCTGAAAAATAGATTGCATCTGCACCATCAGGATCCACGAATTTGTATGGATTCCCATCTCCGTACCTATATCTCTGGAAGTTCGCGTAATGACTTTGAATGGCAGTGACTGGATCTACCGATAGAAATACCCCAACTCCCGGATCATAGTACCGCTGCTGCATATAGCTCAGCCCGGTCCCCGAGTCCGTCACATGCCCCGTATATCCCGGCCCATCCTTCAACGGCCGATTCACCACCGCCCCATACGGCTCATACACCGTACGCTCGATGGCGTTTCCGCTGGCATCGGTGATCGCCACCGGTGAACCCAGTGCATCAGTGTGGATGTACTCGACCACTTCCTGGGCGACTGCCGGAGCCACGCAGGCCGCCAGCACCACCACCGCGAGTACCGCCCGAATCAACAGCGAAGAGAGTCCATTCATGGCTTAGTCCCAGCTCAGTACACCTTGGGTGACCGGCCGTTCGGCCGACCATGGGGAGCAACCGCCTGCATTACAGGCACGCACGCGATACTCATGCGCGCAGTAGGTCCCGCCATTCGACTGCACGTAGGTCTTGGGGCCCGTGTAAAGACGCTTGCCACCGCCACCGCTTTCAAGCTGATACTCGGTTGCGTCTGCCACCAGACTCCATCCTGCAGAGCACTGGACCTGATAGGGCGGCCTGCGGGTCGTCAACCACTCTGCTAGATAGAGACTCGTCGCCCCCGGCGGCAGCACCACCGCGACAGTCACGACTCCCGAGTACGGACTGCACCCCGCGAAATTGCACGCCCTCACGCGATAGGCGTAGCTGCCTTTGCCACGGCTGGCACCAAAGCTTTTCCCGCCGCCGTTATGCACCACCGTCCAGCCACCACCGTTGGCACTCTCCTCCAGCACGAAGCTCTCGCTGTTGGCCGGCACCGACCAGCTCAGGCTGTACTGCGGCACGTTCACCAGGCCCGGCGCACTGATCACCGGCTCGATCGTCGGCGGCCCGATCACCGCTACCGTCGACGTAGCCGACCACGGTCCGCAGCCCGCGCCATTGCAGGCGGCAACCCGATAGCCATAGTTGCCCACACCGCGCGCAGCGGTGGCATAGGAACCCGCGTTGCCGTCGAACAGCGTGACCCATCCGCCACCATTGCTACTCTCCTGCAGGGTGTAACGCGTGGCACCAGCCACCCCGTTCCAGCCAATGCCGATACTGCCCGGCGCAGCGCGTGCCGGCGCAGAGAGTCCGGGCGCAGTGGCAGGCGGATATACGACCGTCACCGCAGCCGTGGCGCTGTATCCCGTGCACCCCACCGGGTTACATGCGCGAACCCGGTAGTTGTAGCTTCCCGCTGCCTTGCCACTGAAGGCCTTGGACTGACCGATGGCGTTATGCACCTGGACCCAGGCGCCACCATTGGCGCTTTCCTCCAGCTCATAGCGCTCGGCACCGGAAGCCGCAGACCAAGCTACGTTGTAGCTGCCGTTGAAGGCTGTGGCAGGCACGTTCAGGGTCGGCACGGTGGATGGCGCCAATGCCACGGCCACTGACGCGACATTGCTCCATCCGCCACACACCGCACGACAGCCGCGCACGCGGAACTGATAGGTCCCCGTGACCAGGCCGGTGCTGGTGAACGATTGCGCCGCGCCATCGAAGACCGTGCTCCAGGTGCCCGCAAGGGCACGCTGCAACTCATAGCGGTTGGCACCACCGGCCGGGCTCCAGGTCAGGTTCACGCTGCCCTGGGTGATGTAGCCCGGCGCACTCAGCGCGGGAACGCTGGGTGCCGCTTCACCATGCACCTGGGAAACCAGGCTGCCTGACAGGTAGAGATAGTCGGTCTGCTTGCCGGTACGTTCGTTGCGCTGGAATCGCAGCACGCCGCCGTTGTCGTAGAACGAGTAGATTGCCCCCTTGCCACTGGCACCAGCCTTCACCCGGCGACCGTGGGCGTCGTACTCGTAGCTCTCTGCTGTTCCCGCCGCGCGCAGCCGGTTGCCGTAGTCAAACGCGAAAGCCTGACCATTGCGCACCGAAAGATTGCCCTGCACGTCATAGCCAAGACCGGTCACGGTTGCCCCGGTTCCGGTTTCGATCACGTTGACCAGCCGATTGGTCGGATCGAAGTAGTGCGTACGATCGCGGCTGCCGACCTTGGCACGGCGCAGGTTGTCCAGCGCGTCATACTCATACAATGCGTTGCCGAAGCCCGGTGCAGTGACCGTCCGCAACCGGTCCAGGCCGTCATAGGTCATGTCCCGGTTACCGGGCGCCCCGGGCAGGCCATCGGAAATGGCCATCACGTTGCCGCCAGCATCGTAGTCATAGCTGTCATCCAGCACTGCGGCCGCTGCGGTGGCATCGCGGCTGCGGTCGGGCAGCCCGCGGGCATTCTGGGTCAACGTGTGCACGATCCCATTGCCATACACGAAGCGGGCCAACGCGCCATTGGCAAAGTAACTGGCCTCCTTCGCATAGCCGCCGACCGTCGTCGCCCGACCCAGTGCGTCCGGCGTATAGCTGACGACACGCCCACCCGGATAGGTATTGCTGGCCAGTGTGCCGTTGGCATCGTAGCCATATACCAGGCTCAGGCTTCCCAGATCCGGATGCTGCAGGGTTTCGCCGCTGAGCAGGCGGCGGCGGTTGTACTGGTAGCGGTTGACGACCATCGGCCGGGCCGGATCGTTCTGCGTGCTGATCTCGGCCGGCAGACCATCAGGCGCGTAGGACCAGTTCTGATTTCCGCGCCCATCCGGGAAGATCAGGGTCGACAGGCGGTTGGCGGCGTCATAACTACGCTTCACCGCACGTCCGCTGGCCAGGGCTTCACTGCGGTTGCAGTCGGTCGTGCTGGTCAAACCCGTGCCGGCCGCCGACCACAGCACGTTGCCTGCCGCGTCGTAGTCCTGCACGGTCGCACCGGTTTCCGGCTCGATGGTCTTGCACAGCTGCTGGTAGCCGTCATAGACGTAGCGGCGGGTAAGCGACTGGCTGCCGTCTGCATTGCGGCGGGTGATCGCCAGCGGCTTGCCCAGCGTGTCGCGCTGGATCTCGGTCACCACGCCTTCCGGGTGCTGCAGCGTCAGCGGCATCTCGTAGCTGGGCTGGTCGTAGGCAAGGTGACGAGTGGTCGTGGCCTGGCCGCGGGGGGTGGTCACCTTCACCGACAGGTTGCCCACGTACTCGGTGCGGGTAACCAGTGCCCCAAGCTCGGACGATTGACTGACCACGGTGGGGCGGCCCAACGCGTCGTACTGCGTCGTGGTGCCGGTCAGGGCGGCATTGATATCGGAGAGCTGCCGCGTGGGATACGAGGCAAACACGGTCTTGCCGCTGGTGTCGTAGCGGGTCACCACGGCGCTGTCCAGCACGTTGTTGGCGTTCTCGGTCACCAGCACCGGGCGGAACATCGCATCCAGGTAGGTATCCGTGCGCCGCCCGCCCTGCGTGCGCGAGTGCTTCCATGCGCCGGCGGGCACCCCCAACTGCGCGCCACCCAGCCGCTGCAGGTCCATGGTTACGCCATTCCAGTTCACGCTGTCGCCGCCAGGGAACTGCTGGCTGCGCAGCCTGCCCATGCTGTCGTAGCTGAAGCTGGTGGTTGCGCCGGTTTCGTCGGTCAGCGAGGTGATCCAACCGTTGTCGTCCACGGCAACGGTGCGCACCGCACCATTGGGCGCTTCGGGCGTGGCCGGCATGCGGAGCTGCTGCGGAACACCACGCTTCCATCCCGACAGATGGCTGGTATTTCCACGGCCATCGGCCACCGAGGCAACCGTGCCATCGGCTGCATAGGTCACCTGCTGCGCCAGGCGGCCAAATGCGTAGGCGCGCAGCGGCAGTGCTTTGGCCGTATCGAATTCGGTGCGGGACTGTTCGATGCCATTGAGCACACTGCGCGCCGTCTGGCCGTTCACCCATAGCGCGGGATTGTCGTAGTAGCTGGTGCTGGTGGTGCGACTCTGGCCTGCGGAATTGGCTTCTGCGACGGTGACTTCGCGGACGAAGGCATCAAAGGCCTGCACAGTACGCGTGAACTGCACGCCATCCTGTTCCACAACAGTGGATTGAACGGGGCGGTTGTAATGGGCCTTGAGATCGCTCGCACCGTACTTGAAGTCCTTGCCGGCCTCTTTCGGGAAGGGCGCCGCATCCAGCTGGGCATCCGGATAGTAATTGTTGCGGTCAACGCGCACGACCGAGCCACCCGCACGCGTTGTCGTGGACAGCAACAGGCCGTCGTTGTAGGCAACTTCCTTGCCGAACTCGTAGACGCGAACGACACCATCGGG
Organism: Stenotrophomonas mexicanensis; assembly: GCF_032911605.1. Classification (NCBI taxonomy): domain Bacteria; kingdom Pseudomonadati; phylum Pseudomonadota; class Gammaproteobacteria; order Lysobacterales; family Lysobacteraceae; genus Stenotrophomonas; species Stenotrophomonas mexicanensis. The sequence continues at coordinate 45,908 of NZ_JAWJTG010000009.1, read as the reverse complement.
CAACGTCTCGGTAGTGATCTTCGGCTCCGCCTGGCCTACCGGGATTACTGGACCGCCCAGGTCCTGAGCGTAGGCACCATTGAGATTGGTGTATTGATAGGTCCACTGTGCAGTAGGCATCCCCGGACCGCTGATGGTCTTGGCCACCAGCGACATTGCGTCACGGTAGACCGGCGTGTAGTTCCAGCCATCGGCAAACAGGTGATTGTCACCAGAGGTCTGGCAATCCAGCTTCACATTCTTGCGCCCATGGCGGAACGGACGGAACAGGAACGTTCCCAACGCACCCGACGGATGCTGGATACTCAGGGTGATCTCGCTGGCCACGATCTTGTTGACGCGCGAGCATGTGGCCGGGTAGTCCATGTACTCCCAGATGCCCTGCCCGATGTAGTCGGCGTACTTGTGGGTGACTGACAGCGGCGGCAGGTTGTAGACCCATTGGGTTCCGTCCGGCAGCGTCACTGTCCGCAGGATATCGGCCTCCGTGTACCCGTAAATCCAGGTGCGCCCTGCAGCGGTTGCGGATGCGATCAGTCCTTTCGCGTTGTAGGCCAGGCTGATCTCGCGGCCATCGTTGGCAACCATGCGCAACAGCCGGTCGCCGCTCCACTCGTAGCGCACCCAGTTGCCGAAGCGATCCACAACCTGCGATGGGTACAGGAACACAAGCTTTCGATTCAGCAGTGCATTGCTTTCAGGTCCGTAGGGTTGCAGCGTTGCACCGTTGTGGGGCTTGGCGACCATCCAGTCGAAGTAGTACTTAGTGCCGTCGGGAGCATGGCCAAGGAAGCCTTGTCCCGGCTGTCCACTCTTCAGGGCGGTCAGGCAACTGAACGTCCAGCCGCCCTTGGTATTCCAAGGCGCCGGTTCGCCAAACTGTGGCTGCGGCTGACGCGCATCACCGCTGCCTCCCAGGACCGGCTCACCGCCACCACCTGGCAGGGAGAGGCGCACGCCATCCCAGAAAGTATTGGGATAGAAATTTACGGTCTGGGTGCGGCGACGGTTCCAGACCTCCAGTGACGGAGGCGCCGCCACCGTACTGCAGCGCGCAGCGGGCGCCCAATAGCCGACAGCAGCGGTCTCCGGCAGATCGCCATAGACGCCGGACATGGACGGGATATCCAGATCCCAATCCGAGAATGGGCTCTCACTACTGCGATCGCCATCGCGATAGCTGCGGCCCAAGGTCATCGTCAGGCTGCCATTGCCCGGAATCGAAACATCCGTGGCCTTGAAGCTGATCGAACCGTCATAGAGGTTGACCTGCTCGCCGAAGATCTCGCCCTTCAGCGGTTCGACAATGTCCCCGTACTTCAGCCGCTTGTCGTACTCCTGGCGCCAGGTGGGAACAATCTGGGCGGAAACGCCGACCGGTGCCAGCACGCACAGGGCAAAGACACCCAGAAGCAGACCCTTGGCAGCCGTTGCGGCGCGCGGATGAGAAATGAGGCCAGACTGCATGAAGATCCTCCCTGGATCGACGTCCCTGTGTGCCCCACCTGCGCCGAACGGCAGTTGGCCTTCGACCAGGCGGCACCCACTCCGGCAGACAGCCACGCGTTGCTTCACGGTGGGCGGGTGCTGACCATGGATATGAACGAATAATGAAGATGGCGTCAACCCCGCGCATTGGCCAAACTCGGCAAAGCCACCCCAATCGGCTGCCTCCCGCGCCCTTCCCCGCTCCACCTAGAATGTCCCCATGAGCACCCTGACCTTCCGCGCCGCCACGTCGGCCGACATCCCCGCCCTGATCGCCCTGGTCACCTCGGCCTACCGTGGTGACGCCAGCCGCGCCGGCTGGACCACCGAAGCCGACCTGCTGGACGGCGCCCGCATCGATGCCGAGGGCATCCAGGCCGACCTGGACCGCCCGCGCTCCACCATCCTGCTGGCCGAACGCGACGGCCAACTGGTAGCCTGCGCCCACGTCGCCGATGTCGACGGCAAGGGCTACTTCGGCATGTTCTCGGTCGACCCGGCCCAGCAGGGTGGCGGCGTCGGCAAGCAGCTGATGGACGCCGCCGAAGCGCACGCCGCACGCGAATGGAAGGTGCCGGTGATGCAGATGACGGTGATCGACGTGCGCGACGAGCTGATCGCCTTCTACGAGCGCCGCGGCTATCTGCGCACCGGCATCAAGAAGCCGTTCCCGTACGGCGACGAGCGTTTCGGCATTCCCAAGCGCGACGACCTGCGCTTCGAGATCCTGGAAAAGCCGCTGGCCGGAGCCGCCGCGTGAGCGATATCTGGACCTTCGTCTGTGCCGGCACCGAGCTGCTGCCGGGTGAAATGAAGAGCGTGTTCGACGAGGTAACCGGCACGCCGATCGTGGTGTTCAACCTCGACGGTGAGTTGTACGCGCTGGAAGACCAGTGCACACATGAAGAGTTCGAGCTGTCCTCGGGCGAGTTCAACACCATCGAGGGCAGCGTGGAGTGCGTGCTGCACGGCGCGCGCTTCGACGTGCGTGACGGCCGCGCCCTGTGTGCCCCGGCCTACAGCCCTGTGCCCAAGTTTCCGGTGAAGCGCGAGCACGACGCTGTCTGGACCCGCGACGACCGGGATTGAGGCGGCGCTCGGCCCAGAGAGCCCCGCAGAGGGCGCCCCGCGGGAGAGCATCCACTCATGGGGTGGATCTACCGAAAGGCCATTAGAGCCTCCCCAGGGCGTCCCCGGGCCATCTCGGTGGCCCGGAACGACCCGTACATGCGAATCATTATCGTTGATGTTATTCTACGTAACATCTTCGTAACGACTCCGCCCCCGCGCCATGGCTTCGCCCGCGCCAACCGCCACGCTGTGCCAGCTTGCCCGTCAAGGGTGGCCGCTGCTCGTGGCCGTGCTGCTGACGCTGGTGTTGGGCTGGTCTGCGTTGCATGAAGGCAGGCACACGGCGACCGCCGATGCGCCGACTCTGTATGCTCATGATGTGTCGCCCGCGTCCCCGCCACACGTGCTGCCGCACGAACAGGCGATGCACCCCGCTGAATCCGAACCCGATGGCAGTCGCGGTGACCAACCTCGTGCCCTGCGGCGACTCTGCCTGCAGCACCCTGACAATGCACCTGCAGACGCTCCGGCGCCGGTGACACCGACCCCTCCGGTGCTCGCACCGGGCCGGCGCCAGCCCCCATCCCACGCACCGCCCGCGCTGCTGGCCTGACGCTCTGCTGCGCCATGCGCAGCCGCATCCGCACGTCCCCCCTCGTTCTACGTACTGCTGCCGCGCGGCCCGCGCCGGCCGCCTCTCCCTGTTCCCCTTCTGCAGACGCCCATGAACCCGATCAAGAGCCGCAAGCACGCTTCGCCGCTTCGTACCCTGCCGCTGGCCACCGCCAGTCTTGCCGCCGGCCTCGGCCTGGCCACCCTGCCCGCGCTGGCCCACGCTGAAGCCACCGACAACGCCCGCACGCTGGACAAGATCGACGTGCACGCCACCCGGGGCTACAAAGCCGACAAGGTGGCCTCGCCGAAGTTCACCCAGCGCCTGCAGGACACGCCGCAAACCATCCAAGTGATTACCAGCGACCTGTTCAACCAGCAGGGTGCCACCACGCTGACCGAGGCGCTGCGCAACAGCCCGGGCGTGGGCACCTTCTATGCCGGCGAGAACGGCAACACGACCACCGGCGATGCGCTGTTCATGCGCGGCTTCGACACCTCCAACAGCTTGTATGTGGACGGTGTGCGCGACCTGGGCTCGATCTCGCGCGATGTGTTCAACATCGAACAGGTGGAAGTGACCAAGGGGCCGGCCGGCACCGACAATGGCCGTTCGGCGCCGACCGGCGCGATCAACCTTGTCAGCAAGCAGGCCAACCTGCAGGACGCGACGTCGGCCAGCATTTCGCTGGGCAGCGACCAGCAGCGCCGCGCCACCGCCGACTGGAACCAGTCGCTGGGCACCACCAGCGCGCTGCGCATCAACGGCATGTGGCAGGACAGCGACCAGCCCGGCCGCGACCACGTGCAGAACAAGCGCTGGGGCATCGCACCGTCGCTGGCCTTCGGTCTGGGTACCGCCACCCGCTACTACCTCAACCTGCTGTATGTGAAGCAGGACAACGTGCCCGATGGTGGCGTGCCCACCCTGGGCCTGCCGGGCTGGACGCCGCAGCCGACGCTGGAAGCGCTGGCCGGGCACCCGGTCGATCCGGAGAACTTCTACGGCACCCGCGCCGACCACGATGACGTGACCGCGAAGATGGCCACGTTCCGTTTCGAGCACGACTTCAACGACAGCGTGCGCCTGACCAACACCGCCCGCTGGGGTCGCACCGAACAGGATTACCTGCTCACCGCCTTCATGGGCACCGGCGTGCGCGGCGCAGGCGGCCGCCCGACCGGCAACATCACCTATGCCAACCCGGCCGACCTTTCCAGCTACGCCATCGCGCGCAGCCTGCCGACCTTCAAGGACCAGCGCAACACGATCCTCACCGATCAGCTGAACCTGCGCGCCGACTTCGCCACCGGCGCGGTCGGGCACGCATTGAGCGCTGGCCTGGAATTCACCCGTGAAGAACTGGACAGCTACGGCCAGGCCGCCGCTGCCGGCACCAGCTGGCCCGCTGCGAACCTGTACAACCCGGACTGGAACGTCAGCGGCCTGAACTGGGCGCACAACGGCGCCGATGCACATGGCAAGACCACCACCTCCTCGGTGTACCTGTTCGATACCCTGTCCTTCGGCGAAAGCTTCCTGTTGACCGCTGGCGTGCGTGCGGACCACTACAAGACCGAGTACGCCAGCGCGTCGGTGTGTGGTGGCCGCGGCGGCCCGGCGTGTGGCAGCAATCCTGCCGGCACGGTGCTGCGCAACCCGACGCTGGACGCGTCCGATACGCTGCTGAACTGGAAGCTCGGCGCCCTCTACAAGGTCGGCGATACCGTCAGCGTCTACGCCAACTATGCTATCTCGCAGCAACCCCCGGGTGGCGCCAACTTCCAGCTGAGCAGCTCGGCCAGCAGTGCCGACAATCCCAAGCTGGATCCGCAGAAGGCCAAGACCTTCGAAGTGGGCAGCAAGTGGGCCTTCCTGGATGACGCTCTGGCAGTGAACCTTGCGTTGTTCCAGACGGACGTGGACAACGAGATCAACACCACCGTGCTCGACGATGCCGGCAACCCGACCCAGACCGGCAGCAAGCGGGTCAAGGGCGTGGAGCTCTCCGCAGTCGGCCGCCTGACCGACAACTGGTCGGTCAGCGCCGGATACAGCCACCTGGACACCGACGTAAGGGAAGGCGCGAAGGTGGCCGCCGATGGCACCACCAACCTGACCTATACCCCGGACGACACATTCACCGGCTGGACCAGCTACACCCTGCCCTACGGCATCACCGTGGGCGGCGGCGTACGCTATGCCGCCGGCATGCACCGCGGCACCGACGGCGCGGTGGGCACCCCGTCGTTCACCAAGTCCTACGTGGTGTATGACGCGGTCGTGTCCTGGGCAATCAATGAGACGATCTCGCTGCGCTTGAACGGCTACAACCTGTTCGACAAGCAGTACGTGGCCAGCATCAACAAGAGCGGCTACCGTTACACCCCGGGTGCCCCGCGCACCTTCCTGCTCAGCGCGGACATCCGCTTCTGATGCAGCACGCGGGGGAGCCCACTCCCCCGCGCCCCCAAAGGAACCGCCATGCTGCTGCACATTCCCGACGTGCTTTCACCCCAGGACGTGGCGCAGGCACGCAGGCGACTCGACGCTGCAGACTGGACCGACGGTCGCGAGACCGTCGGTGCACAGGGCGCGATGGTCAAGCACAATCTGCAGCTACCCGATGCATCTCCCCTGAAAGCGGAGCTGGGCAGGGACCTACTGGCCGCGCTGAGCCGCAGCCCCTTGTTCTTTGCTGCCGCGCTGCCCCTGAAGATCCTGCCGCCGCGTTTCAACCGCTACAGCGGTGGCGGCACCTATGGCTTCCATGTCGATGGCGCGGTGATGAACCTGGCCAACGGCGAACAGCTGCGCTCGGACATCTCCTGCACCCTGTTCCTGTCCGATCCGGACGAATACGAAGGCGGCGAGCTGATCATCAGCGATACCTACGGCGAGCACGAAGTGAAGCTGCCCGCTGGCGACCTGATCGTCTACCCGTCCAGCAGCCTGCATCAGGTGCGCCCGGTCACGGCCGGCGCGCGCGTGGCCTCGTTCTTCTGGGTACAGAGCATGATCCGCGACGATGTGCAGCGCCGCCTGCTGTGGGAAATGGATGGCTCGATCGAGCGCCTGCGGCAGACCGGCGGTGACGCCGAGGCGATCCTGCAGCTGACCGGCGTGTACCACAACCTGCTGCGACGCTGGAGCGAAGTCTGAGCCCCATCCGGCCGACCCGCGACAATTTGGCAATCATTCTCATTTGCAACAGCTAACAGCTCTCATTACAATCACGCCCCGTTGATGCCGGCCGCTGCCGGCAGACCCTTGGGGACCCCTGCTTGCTGCGCCCGCTTCGCCCTCGCCCACTCATCCATCGAAAGATGGGCACCGCCATGCGCGGCCAGCGTCCTGCGCTGGCCAGTCTGCTGGCGTGGGTGGCGATGCTGGCTTTGCTGCTGGGCACCCTGCCGCTGCTGCCACACGGCCAGGCCGGAATGGCCGTGCAGATGCCGCTGGAAGAGCGCGGTGGCGAAGCGTCCCCGCAGGAAGAAGCACCGGCCAAACTGCGCCGCTGTGCTGCCGCCCCGGTGAAATCGGCCGAGAAGGCGCGCCCGCCGTTGCTGCTGGCCAGCCAATGGCTGCGCACCGAGCTTGAACTCGTACCCGCCACGCCGGCCATGCCCGGCGTGCGCCCGGACTGGCCGCTGGCCGCTCCGGACACGCCCTGGGCCGACGCGCCCGGGCGCCGCCAGCAACGCGGCCAGGCGCCGCCGCTCGCCTGATTCACGGCCCCGCGTGACCGCCTGCGCGGTCGTGCCCGCACGCCGCTGCCTGCTTCATCCCTGCCGCCCCTGACCGGGCCTCCCCGTGCATGCCGCGCCGTTCGCGCCTGGCATTGCGCCACCCTGCATCCTTCGAGGTTACTGCCATGGCCCAGCGCCATCGTGTCCGTTCGTCCCTGTCCCGTACCCTGCTGACCAGCGCCGTGCTGGCAGCCATGACCGCCCCGGCCTTCGCCCACGGTGACGCTTCCGGCGCGCCACAGACGCTGGACAAGGTGGTGGTCACCGCCTCCGGCTTTGAGCAGAAGGTGGTCGATGCACCCGCCAGCATCAGCGTGGTCAGCCGCGAAGAACTCAGCAAGCGCCCGTACACCAATCTGGTCGACGCGCTGCGCGACGTTGAAGGCATCGACGTCGGCCTGGAAGCCAGCGACAAGAACGGCCGTGCCACCATCTCGATGCGCGGCCTGCCCTCCGAGTACACCCTGGTGCTGATCGACGGCCGCCGCCAGAGCAATGTCGGCCAGCTGTATCCGAACAACTTCGGCGGTGGCCAGTTCGCCTACCTGCCGCCGCTGGATGCCATCGAGCGCATTGAAGTGGTGCGCGGCCCGATGTCCACGTTGTACGGCTCGGATGCAATGGGCGGCGTGATCAACATCATCACCCGTCGCAACCAGGACAGCTGGCACGGCGCGCTCACCCAGGGCTTCACCGTGCAGCAGGACGATCAGTTCGGCGATGCACGCACCACCGACGTCTACCTCAGCGGCCCGCTGGTCAAGGACCGTATCGGCCTGGCAGTACGCGGCAGCTACTACGACGCCAAGGCCTCCAATCCGGAGTGGGATGCACTGACCCTGCCCGACGGCAGTCTGTGGGAACGCAGCATCGGCTTCGGTGGCGGCGGCAAGTCGGTGGCCAACACCAACTGGAACACCGGTGTGCGGCTGAACTTCCACGTCAACGATGACCACGAACTGTGGCTGGACTACGACGTGTCGCGGCAGAAGTACGACAACAGCGAGGGCCAGACCGGCACCCTCGACAGCCTGGCCAGCCTGTGGCGCGTCGGCAATGCCGTCATCCCCAACCCGAACGGCAGCGGTACCGTCACCCGCCGCGTGGTGCAGCCGCGCGTGGGCTACACCGCCTACCAGCGCTACGAGCGCGACCAGTTGTCGCTGACCCACCAGGGCCGCTACAGCTTCGGCACCTGGCAGACCTCGCTGACCCACAGCAAGAGCAGCAACCTGGGCCGCTCGCTGCCGCTGACCCTGGACGAACGCGCCAACCTGCAGACCCTGTGGAACGACGTCTGCCGCCGCACCGGCGGCGCCAACAACTGCGCGGCCGGCCGCGGCAATGCACTGGCCGCCCTCAACCCAAGTGAAATGGCACGCCTGCAGGCATTCCTGCCGCGTCCGCTGCGCACCATGGAGCTGGAAGGCTACGTGCTCGACACCATGCTCGACCTCGACTTCGGCGCGCACAAGCTGACCGTCGGCGGCCAGTACAACAACACTGACATGATCGACGGCGTGTTCGGCATGGACGGCGCCGGTTACCGCAGCAACACCAAGCAGAAGCACCGCATGTGGGCGCTGTTCGCCGAGGACAACTGGTCGCTGACCGACACCCTCACCGCCACCTTCGGCCTGCGCTACGACGACCACAACGTGTTCGGCAGCCATGTCAGCCCGCGCGGCTACCTGGTGTGGAACGCCACTGACGCCTGGACCTTCAAGGGTGGCGTCAGCACCGGCTACAAGACCCCGCGACCGGATCAGCTGTTCCCGGGCATCACCGGCTTCGGTGGCCAGGGCGTGCTGCCGCTGGTGGGTTCGCCGAACCTGAAGCCTGAAACCAGCACCAACTACGAGCTGGCCGCGTACTACGAAGGCCAGCGCTGGGGCTTCAATGTCACCGGCTTCTTCAACAAGTTCGAAGACAAGATCGCCAGCGGCGGCACGTTCCCGAACTGCGAAGTGGCCCGCGCCGGCAGCGGTTACTGCGTGGACATCGGCCCGGGCTGGGCAGCACTGGGCTACAGCACCTTCACCCAGAGCGTGAACATCGACAAGGCCGAGACCCGCGGCGCAGAACTGGCCGGTCATGTCGACCTGCTCGACAACCTGCAGTTGCGCGGCAACTACACGTGGACCAAGAGCGAGCAGACCAGCGGCCCCGACAAGGGACGCCCGATCTCTGGCACCACGCCGGCAAAGCACATGGCCAACGCCAGCCTCAACTGGCAGATCAACGAAGCGATCAGCCTGTCGCTGATCGGCGAAGGCCGCTACGACCGCTATCGCGACACCCTCATCGACAGTGCCGGCGCCCGCCACGTGCGCTATTACGAGGACTACACGATCTTCCATCTCGGTGGCAGCTGGAAGGCCACGCCGTGGCTGACGGTCAACGCACGGGTCAACAACCTGTTCGACAAGGACTTCGTTTCGCAGTCGTGCCTGCTGCTCAATCCCAGCGAGTTCAGCTGCGTGGACGACTACGCGACCAAGGACCAGCGCCGCAGCTACTGGATTTCGTTGAACGCGAAGTTCTGATCTCTGCGCCCTGCCCTGGCGGGTGCCGACCTTGGTCGGCACCGCTCCATCCACGCATGGCGTGGATCTACTGATCCGTGGGATTGCCGGCCAGTCGGTAGTGCCGGCCGCTGGCCGGCAATTCCCCCAGGGATACAGAACGACACGCAATTGCGAGCTATTCTCATCAATGATGTAATGGGGAGTCCCCGTCCGCCTCGAACCGTGCCGTGAGCCGTCCTGCCTCTTCCACCGTGCAGCAGCAACAGAACCGTGGCTTCTGGCTGCGGACGCTGCACCAGTGGCACTGGATCAGCTCGGCGGTCTGCCTGATCGGCATGCTGCTGTTTGCGGTGACCGGCCTGACCCTCAACCATGCCGCGAAGATCGAGGCCAAGCCCGAGGTGCAAAACCAGCATCTGGAACTGCCGGCCGCGCTGCTGGGCCAGCTGGGCACGCGCGAGGACGGCAACGCGCCGATCCCGCGCCCGGCCCGGCAATGGCTGGACACGCAGCTGGGCATCGCCATCGGCGGGCGCCCGGCCGAGTGGTCGGCTGAAGAGATCTACCTGTCACTGCCACGCCCGGGTGGCGACGCCTGGCTGAGCATCGATCGCGAGACCGGCGCGGTGGAGTACGAATCAACCTCGCGCGGCGCGGTGTCCTACCTCAACGACCTGCACAAGGGCCGCAACGCGGGCCCAGCGTGGGGCTGGTTCCTGGACCTGTTCGCCGTGGCCTGCCTGGTGTTCTGCATCACCGGCCTGTTCCTGCTTCACCTGCATGCACGGCAGCGGCGCATGACCTGGCCGCTGGTCGGCCTCGGCCTGATGATCCCGCTGCTGATCGCCCTGCTGCTGATCCACTGACTTTCCTTCGTTTCCGGAGCCGCCCCATGCGCGTCACCCTGACCATCGCCCTCAGCGGCCTGCTGGCCACCTCGCCGGCCTATGCCACCACCCTCGACATCAACGTCGAAGTGCCCAAGCTCAACGTGGCCGAGTACCACCGCCCGTACGTGGCGGTGTGGCTGGAAGGCGCCGACCAGAAGGTCGCGGCCAACCTGTCGGTCTGGTACCAGCAGACCAGCAACAGCGAAGGCCACGGCACCAAGTGGCTGCCCGACCTGCGCCAGTGGTGGCGCAAGAGCGGCCGCACCCTGCAGGTGCCGGTGGACGGCGTGACCGGCCCGACCCGCCCGGCCGGCAAGCACGCGCTGTCGTTCAACGACAAGCAGCCGGCGCTGAAGCAGCTGGCCCCGGGCAACTACACCCTGGTGGTGGAAGCGGTGCGCGAAGTCGGCGGCCGCGAGCTGCTGAAGATCCCCTTCACCTGGCCGGCCACCGCCGCACAGAACGGCAAGGCGCAGGGCGCCACCGAACTGGGCCAGGTCACCCTCGCCGTCAAACCCTGAAAAGGGGACGGAGGGGATTAAGTCGTAATTCCCCTCCTCTCGCCGCACCACCCTGCATCCACCTGGAGTCTTCCGCATGAAGCGCACGCTCGTCCTCGCCGCCGCTCTGGCCGCTGCCCTTCCCTTCTCCGCCCTGGCCCACAAGGCCTGGCTGCTGCCCTCGCAGACCGTGATCGCCGGCAATGCGCCGTGGATCACCGTCGACGGTGCGGTCTCCAACGACCTGTTCTATTTCAACCACGTGCCGCTGCGCCTGGAGTCGGTGGTGATCACCGCGCCGGACGGCAGCACCGTGCAGCCGCAGAACGCGTCCACCGGCAAGTACCGCAGCGTGTTCGACGTTGAGCTGAAGCAGCCGGGCACCTACCGCATCGCGTCGGTCAATGACGGCCTGTTCGCCACCTACGAGCAGAACGGCGAGCGCAAGCGCTGGCGCGGCAGCGTCGCCACCTTCGGCGAACTGCCCAAGGATGCGAAGAAGCTGGAAGTGAGCCAGTCGGTCGGCCGCGTGGAGACCTTCGTCACCAACGGCGCCCCGAACGACACCGCGCTGAAGCCGACCAACCGCGGCATCGAGCTGGTCGCCGTCGGCCACCCGAACGATCTGTTCGCCGGCGAGGAAGCCACCTTCCGCGTGCTGGTCGACGGCAAGCCGACCGCCGGCCTGGAGTTCGAGATCGTGCGTGGCGCCACCCGCTACCGCAACGCGCAGGACGAGCTGAAGGTCACCAGCGATGCCAAGGGCGAGATCAAGGTGACCTGGCCGGAAGCTGGCATGTACTGGCTGGAAACCGGCACCGAGGACAACAAGACCTCGGTGAAGCAGGCCGCCAAGCGCCGCCTGAGCTACGTCGCCACGCTGGAAGTGCTGCCGCAGTAATGTGGACTGCGATGCCGGGCAGCCCCCGGCATCGCGCCTGCAGCACACCACCATGACCGATCCCCTGCTCGACATCGCCCGCCTCGGCGGCACCACCATGGGCACCACCTGGAGCGTGTCGCTGGTCGCATCACGCCAGCGCGACCTGCACCCGCTGCATACTGGCATCCAGGCGCGGCTGGACGGGGTGGTCGCGCAGATGAGCACCTGGGAGCGTGGTTCGGATCTGAGCCGCTACAACCGCGCCGACGCCGGCCAATGGTGCGTGCTGCCGGCCGAAACCCGTCACATTCTGGCCTGCGCACAGGCCATCGCTTCCGCCAGTGGCGGCGCCTTCGATCCCACCATCGGTCCGCTGGTTGCACTGTGGGGCTTCGGGGCACATGCCGGCGAACGCCGCCAGCCCGACGACGCTACCCTGCAGGCCACGCGTGATCGCTGCGGTTGGCAGCGCCTGCAGTGGCAGGACGATGCGCTGCTGCAACCGGGTGGACTGGAACTGGATCTCTCTGCGATCGCCAAGGGCTTCGGTGTCGATCACGTGGCCGCCTGGTTGCGTGGACAAGGCATCACTGCCGCGCTGATCGAAGTCGGCGGCGAACTGGCCGGCTACGGCCGCAAACCGGACGGCCAGCCGTGGCGCGTGCTGGTGGAATCCGCACCCGAAGAAGACGCCCACACCGATACCCCGCCACGGGTACTGGCGCTGGACGGCAAGGCGGTGGCCACCTCCGGCGATCGCTGGCACCAGTACCAGGCCGATGGCGAGGCCTACAGTCACAGCCTGGACCCGCGCTCAGGCAGACCGGTGCGGCAGGTTGCCGCGGCAGTAACCGTGGTGGCCGACGACGCCATGCACGCCGATGCCTGGGCCACCGCACTGACCGTACTCGGTCGCGAACAGGGCATGGCACTGGCCGAGCGCGAAGGACTGGCTGCGCGCTACCTGCAGCGTGCGGCAGACGACCCGCAGGAATTTCTCAGCAGCGCCTTCCAGCGCCTGCTCGACGAGCAGGACGCATGAGCGCACGTCCATCGCGCGCCTGGCTCGGCAACGCACTGGTTCTGCTCCTGCTGGCAGCGATCGGCTGGGCACTGCTTCGCCTGCATCTCGGCGAAGCGTGGTGGCGGGGCGCACCACCGGCGCGGCACTCGCAGATCGCGGTGCTCGCCACGGTGCTGTATGCGCTGGCCTGCGCGGCCCTGTGGTGGCGTGGGCGCCCGCGCGACGACGCCGCAACCGGAGACACCGCGCCCATCCTGCTGGTCTGGTCCAGCCAGACCGGCTTCGCCCGCGAACTGGCCGAACGCAGCGCCGAGGCCCTGCGCGGTGCCAGCGTGCCAGTGCGCGTGCGCGGACTGCATGAGGTGGATGCAGCACTGCTGGCTTCCAGCCAGCGCGCGCTGTTCATTGCCAGCACCACCGGCGAAGGCGATCCACCCGACCACGCCCTGCCGTTCCTGCGCGGGGTGATGGCCACCCCGCCCCCGCTGCAGCACCTGCACTACGGCGTGCTCGCGCTGGGCGACCGCAGCTATGGCCACTTCTGCGGATTCGGCCACCAGCTGGACACTTGGCTGCGCCAGCACGGCGCGCATCCGCTGTTCGACGCCATCGAGGTCGACAATGCCGATCCAGCAGCGCTGCGTCATTGGCAACAGTTGCTGGGACAACTCGGCGGTAACGCCAGCGAACTGCCCGACTGGAGCCCGGCCGAGTACCAGCCGTGGACGCTGCTGCAACGCGAGCATCTGAACCCGGGCAGCCCCGGTGGTCCGGTGTACTGGTTGCGCCTGCAGCCCCCGGCCGATGCAAATGCGCAGTGGCAGGCCGGTGACATCGCCGAGATCGGCCCGCAGCACGCATCGCACACCGTGCGTGCCTGGCTGGATGCACAACGCTTCGACGCGGACACCGTGCTGGATGATGGGCAGACGTTGCTGGCACGCGTCGCGCGCTCGCACCTGCCCTCATTGGTTCCCCCGGGTGATCTGCCTGCCTTGCTGGCGACCCTGCAACCGCTGCCGCATCGCGAGTACTCGATCGCCTCGGTCATGGCCGACGGTGCGGTTGAGCTGCTGCTGCGCCGCCAGCTGCGCGCTGACGGTACACCCGGCATCGGCAGCGGCTGGCTGTGCGACCACGCTGCCATCGGCGAACCGGTACAGCTGCGTCTGCGCCGCAACGACAATTTCCATGGCTTGGCCGCCGACGTGCCGCTGCTGCTGATCGGCAACGGCACCGGCATCGCCGGCCTGCGCGCGCATCTGCACGAACGCGTACGCAGTGGCGCACGGCGCACCTGGCTGCTGTTCGGTGAGCGCACCGCCGCGCACGACTTCCACTTCGGTGAAGAACTGCAGGCGATGCTGGCCGACGGCACGCTGGCGCGGTTGGATGCAGTGTTCAGCCGCGATGGCGGTGCGCACCTCTATGTGCAGGACCGGCTGCTGGCGGAAGCGGCAACGCTGCGCCAATGGGTGGATGAAGGCGCCACGATCCTGGTCTGCGGCAGCCTGCAGGGCATGGCCCCGGCGGTGGATGCAGTGATCGAGCAGGTGCTGGGTACCGCGGGCAAGGAAGCGCTGTTGCTGGCCGGTCGTTACCGGCGCGATGTGTATTGAGGCCACCGCATCCTGGTGGGTGCGAACCGATTCCTGGGTGCGAACCGCTTTCTGGTGGGTGCGAACCTTGGTTCGCACCATGACGCGGTGTTGGTGGCCGCATCCACGCATGGCGTGGATCTACTGAACAGATTCGGCTGGCGCGAACCGCCTTCTGGTGGGTGCGAACCTTGGTTCGCACCATGACGCGGTGTCGGTGGCCGCATCCACGCATGGCGTGGATCTACCGGACGGATTCGGTGGGTGCGAACCCTGGTTCGCACCATGACCCGGCGTCGGTGGCCGCATCCACGCATGGCGTGGATCTACAACGGCGTGTCCAGGCATGGTGGCAACCGCACCCCAGTAGATCCACGCCATGCGTGGATGGTGCCAACCGGCGCCCAGGAATCATCCCGCCGCCGCACTGATCCGGATCGCCAACAACTCGCCACCACCGCTGAGCGCATGACGCTGCCGTTCACCGGCCGCCAACCACGCAGTGTCTCCCGCCTGCAACGCCGGCAGGCCACTATCTGCACCGAACTCCGCCTGACCGGCCAGCAGATGCAGCGCCCAGGCCACACCCGGTTCGCAGAAGAAGAACATGGCGCCCACCAGCGGCCGGTGCAGCAGCTCGGCCTGCAGCAGCTCGCGCTTCCACATCAGGTTGAAGTCGTGGGTGGTGCCATCGACCAGTTCGCCGTGCAGCGCTTCCTCACCGGCAAAACGCACGCGTCCGTGCGGCGGCAGCACCTCGGCCACGCGGCCATCGTCGAAGCGAAGACGCACGCCATTGCCCTGCAGCAGCACCAGCTCGCGCTCCACGCCGGGGAAGGCGGAGAACGCGGCATCCTGCTCGATCTCGGCCACCGACAGGCGTAGCGCCCAGTCATCACCCTGCGCCGGCAGTCGCAGGATCTCGCGGGTCCAGCCCAGGCCGTTGCGCCAGCGTTCGCGGCGATAGTCCAGGCGGGAGATCACCTGGCTCGGAGTGTGCAACAGGGAGTCGATGTTCATCGGCGCATTGCATCATGCCGCGCGCCGTCATGCATCACCGCGTGGCGAGCGTGCCCTGGCCACCGCACTCGCCGGCCAGCAGCTGCGAGTGCTTCAGCCAATCCTGGTCGGGGTAGTAAGCAAACACCATCGTGCCACCACGCAACGCATCGATCAGCGGCTTGGCCACCGACAGCCGCACCGCAGGGCAACCCAGGCTGCGGCCCAGCCGCCCCTGCAGCTGCGCGGTAGCCGGGTTCACGTACGGCGCACCATGGATGACGATGGCTCGGTCACGCGCGCGGTCGTTGAAGCCCGGTTCCAGCCCGGCCAGGCGCAGCGAATAGCCGTTGCCGCCCATGTACGTCTCCTGCGCGGTGAACGCGCCGAGGCTGGACATGAAGCTGCCATCGCGATTGGAGAAGTGTTCGGTGCGGTTCTCACCGCTGTTGCGGCCATGCGCCACCCATTCCTCGAACAGCAGGCGCTGGTGGGCCAGGTCGAACACCCACAGACGCGGCTCGGTGGACGGCCGCGAATAATCGATCACGCTGAGGCGATCACCATTGATGCCCAGCTCCGGCCGCTGCAGCGCGCAGCGCATGGCGTGCGCCGCCAGCTGCAATACGTGGCGGTCGGCCTTGGGCGCACTGCGCGACAGCAAGGCGGCCAGATCATCGGCACTGGTGGCAAGGGCGGGCGTCTGTGCCAGCGCCGGAGCACTGGCCGAGGTCGCCAGCAGGCCGAACGCGGCCAGCCGGCACAGGCGGGATGCAGTCATGGGCACAACGAAGGGACTCAGTTGCCCTTGAGGGTGGACCTTGGCGGCTCGGATTCCAAGACCGGCTGCATTCCGGATTCAGCCGGGCTTGGGCGGACCGCCGGCAGCGAGGTCACCAGCAGGGTCGTGCCCGGTACCAGCACCTGGTACAGCTGGCGGGCGAAATCGGCCGGCAACGCCATCGGCAGCGAGGGCGTGGCCAGCAGGTCCGGCGTGGCCTGGGCACGGTCCTGGCCCAGCAGCGGATAGGCCGTCCACTGGTGCAGGCGCTTGTTCGCGTCCAGCGGGCTGGGCGTATCGCTGTAGCCCTGCCCCATCACGAACAGGGTGGTGCCCTGGAACGCCGGCAGGGCGTCGGCCTTCAGCGGCGACTCGCCGATCATCACGCCATCGCGCAGCACGTACAGGCGCTGGTCGTGCAGGCTGACCAGGATGCCGACCTGCCCGGCCGGCGCCGCGGCGTCATCCCACCAGGCCTGCGCCGGGGCCCCACCCTCGGTTTCCGGAAGGGCCTGGCCGCGCGCGTTGACCGGCGCCAACACCGACGGATAGGCCAGCGTCATCGGCGAGCTCTTGGCATCGGCCACGACCACGGTGTCGCCACGCTGGGTTTCACTGAACAGCTTCTGCGCGAAGGCCTGCGGCAGCCGCACGCAGCCATGCGAGGCCGGATGACCAGGCAGGCTGCCGCCATGCAGGGCGATGCCGTCCCAGGTCAGCCGCTGCATGTAGGGCATCGGCGCGCTGTTGTAGAGGTTGGACTTGTGGTCCTTGTCCTTCTGCAGGATGGTGAACACGCCGGTCGGCGTCTCATGCCCAGCCTTGCCCGAGCTGATCGTGGTCAGGCCGATGGCAATGCCGTTGCGGTACACGTACGCGCGCTGCTCATCGAGGCTGACCACCAGCACGATCGGGCCGGTCGGTGAAATTTCCGGATGCCACAGGTATTCGCCCGGCTTGAGGTCGGTCGGTCCGCGCACTTCGGCGGTGCTGGCTGCGGCAGCGGCAGGCTTGGCGGCCGGCGTCGGCGCAGCGGCATGGCCCAGCAGCGGCAGGGCCAGTGCAAGGGCGAGCATCAGGGTGGTGGGGCGGTGCAGAAGCATCCAGCGGGGGTCCTTTCCATGCGGTGCGGCCACCGTACACCATCGACCCGTGGTGGCCGCGGCAAAACCAGGCGCCGGAAATGAAACTGCCCGGCGACACAGCCATGTGTCGTACCGGGCAATCGTTACGTCCTTGTCGGCCTGCTGCCGCCCCCTCGCATCCTGCGCTGTGGGGGTAGCGTTGCATCCTGCACGCGGCCGCGTCTGTCCTGTTTGTATCTCAGCCCCTTCCACAGGTCTGTGATGCCACCATCCTGGTGATTGGTGCCGCGTCCTGCGGCGGTCGGTGGTCACGGCCTTCCTGTCCGTGACCGGTGAACCAGCCTCCTGCCGGTTCCGACGATTCCTGCTGTTAGCGCCTCGGTACGGTTCGCACCGGTACCGATCCGGGTACCGGATCCGCCGGCAACAACCTGTTGCCTACGGTGATCCGCTGTCGATTCCGTTCGACGATTGCTTTCCCTATCCCCTTCACCTGCGTCAGGTCCTCGACGCGATGAAACGGGCCGTGTCTGCGCCGGTGCTCGACGATCGCCTCGGCCTTGGCGGCTCCGACCATCGTCAATCCCTGCTGCAGCGCCTGGGCATCGGCGCGGTTGATGTCGATCGGTTCGGCGGCATGCGCCCCAGCGATCCACACGACCAGCACCAGTGCCCTCAACACGACACTCCAAGGCACGACGTGTATCTCCTTGTGATTCTGGCCGTCCCGACCGGCAATCCCGTCGGTAGGAACAGTGTCCGTCACCACATGCACACAGCCTATCGGTTTCCTGGATTTCTAAAAGCCAGCCAAATACCCGACGTGATGTAGGAAAAACCCTACCCGCGGCACAGGCGTAGAATGGCCGGATCAGCCCATGCAACCGGAGTTTCAGATGGACAGCGCCAAGCTCGGCCAATTCGTCAATGACAAGTGGGACAGCGAAATCGTCCCGCAGTTGGTCGACTACATCCGCATTCCCAACAAGTCGCCGATGTTCGACGCCAATTGGGTGCAGAACGGCTACATGGAACAGGCGGTCACCCTGATGGAGAACTGGGCCAAGGCCCAGCAGCTGCCCGGCCTGAAGGTTGAAGTGGTGCGTCTGGAAGGCCGTACCCCGCTGATCTTCCTGGAAATTCCGGCTACCGGCGCCGAAACCGGCGACGACACCATCCTGCTCTACGGCCACCTCGACAAGCAGCCGGAAATGACCGGCTGGGACGACGACCTCGGCCCGTGGACCCCGGTCCTGCGCGGCGACAAGCTGTATGGCCGCGGCGGTGCGGACGACGGCTACGCCATCTTCGGCTCGCTGGCCGCGGTGCTGGCACTACAGGCCCAGGGCCTGCCGCACGCCCGCTGCGTGGTGCTGATCGAAGCCTGTGAAGAGTCGGGCAGCTATGACCTGCCGGCCTACGTCGACCACCTCGCCGACCGCATCGGCAAGCCGTCGCTGGTGGTCTGCCTGGATTCGGGCTGCGCCAACTACGACCAGCTGTGGTGCACCACCTCGCTGCGCGGCCTGACCGGCGGCAACTTCACCGTGAAGGTGCTCAACGAAGGCGTGCACTCCGGCGATGCCTCCGGCGTGGTGCCGTCCAGCTTCCGCCTGCTGCGCCAGCTGCTGTCGCGCATCGAGGACCAGGACACCGGCCGCATCCTGATCGACGGCATGAACGTTGAGATCCCGGCCCAGCGCCAGGAACAGGCCAAGCGCGCCGCCGAAGTGGTCGATACCGAGATCTTCGAGAAGTTCCCGATGGTCGACGGTCTGCGTCCGATGAACGAGGACCTGACCGAGCTGGTGCTCAACCGCACCTGGCGCCCGGCACTGTCGGTCACCGGCGTCGGTGGCATGCCGGCGCTGGAATCGGCCGGCAACGTGCTGCGCCCGCAGACCTCGGTGAAGCTGTCGCTGCGCCTGCCGCCGACCGCCGATGGCAAGACCTGCGGTGAGCTGCTGAAGGAAGCGCTGCTGCGCGATCCGCCGAACGGCGCGCAGGTCACTCTGGATCTGGAAAAGGCCTCCACCGGCTGGAACGCCCCGGCCATGGCGCCGTGGCTGACCCAGGCCATCGACGACGCCAGCCAAGCCTTCTTCGGCAAGCCGGCGATGTACATGGGCGAAGGTGGCTCGATCCCGTTCATGGGCATGCTGGGTGAGAAGTTCCCGGGCGCCCAGTTCATGATCACCGGCGTGCTCGGCCCGCACTCCAATGCACACGGCCCGAACGAGTTCCTGCACATTCCGATGGGCAAGAAGGTCACCGCCTGCGTGTCCAAGGTGATCAGCGAGCACTACGCCGCCAGCCTGCGCGGCGAGACCAGCGGTTCGCCGGTGGCTGCCGACAGTGGCACCCGCCACGGCGACCACGGCTGCTGCTGAATCCGGCACACCGTGACGGACGCAGCCTGGCCTTGCTAGGCTGCGTCCACCCTTGGTGGAAATCGCGCGCATGAATGGTCTGTTCGGCAGCAGCAGCTGGCTCTACATCATCCTGGTCGGCTTCTTCGTCGGCCTGCTCGGGCGATTCTTCATGCCCGGCAACAACCGCATGGGCTGCCTGCTGACCATCGTGCTGGGCATCATCGGCGCGCTGCTGGCCGGGTGGTTCGGCCAGTACATGGGCTGGTACGCCCCCGGTGAGCCGGCCGGCTTCCTCGGTGCGGTGCTGGGCGCGGTGGCCGTGCTGGCCGTCCTGCGTCTGTTCAGCGGTCGCCGCTGATCCCGCACCCTCTTCCCTTCCTGTTCCCGACGTAGGCGCGCCCGGCGCGCCCGGATATGCCTGCATGACCGAACCCGCCTCCGATCCCCAGCGCAGCGCGCAGCGCCTGCAGTGGGCCCGTACCCAGCTCGATGATTCCAGTGCGGTGGTCGAACGCGCCTCGGTCGATGCCGGCATGCGCAGCTACTGGCGCACCACCAGCACGCGCGGCAGCCACATCGTGATGGACGCCCCGCCGGGGCTGGAAGATCCGCGCCCGTGGCTGCGCATGCGCGGCCTGCTGGATGACAACGGCCTGCGTGTGCCCGCGCTGCTGGCACAGGATCTGGATGCCGGCTTCCTGCTGCTGGAAGATCTCGGCGGCCCGACCCTGGCGAAGATCCTCGACGAGCGCAACGCCGATGAATGGTTCGGCCGTTCGATCGAACAGCTGCTGCGCCTGCAGGCGATCCCGGTGCCGGCCGACTTCGGCCAGTTCGGCGAAGCACTGCTGCAGCGCGATGCCGGCCTGTTCGACGAATGGTTCCTGCAGCGCCACCTGAACCTGGAACTGGACTGCGGCGAGATTGAAGGGCTGCAGCTGGTGCACCGCCGCTTGATGGACAACGCGCTGGGCCAGGCCCAGCTGATGACCCATCGCGACTACATGCCGCGCAATCTGATGCCGGTCGAGAATGGTCCGGCAGTGCTGGATTTCCAGGACCTGGTGCGCGGCCCGATCGCCTACGATGCGATGAGCCTGTTCAAGGACGCGTTCCTGAGCTGGCCGCTGCAGCGTGTGGACGAGTGGCTGGCGCAGTATCACGAGCGCGCCCGCAACGCCGGCCTGCCGGTGCCCGACCGTGCCACCTTCCTGCGCGATGCCGACTGGATGGGCATCCAGCGCCACGTGAAGATCCTCGGCCTGTTCTGCCGCCTGCGCTATCGCGACAACAAGGGCCATTACCTGGACGACGCGCCGCGCTTCATCACCTATCTGGATGAAGTGCTGCCGCGCTACCGCGAGCTGGCACCGCTGCAGCAGCTGCTGGAACACCGCATCAAGCCGGCGCTGGCCGACCTGACCACACCGATGCGCGTGGCCCGATGAAGGCACTGGTCTTTGCTGCCGGCCTCGGCGAGCGCATGCGCCCGCTGACCCTGCACACGCCCAAGCCGCTGCTGGACGTGGCCGGCAAACCGCTGATCGTCTGGCACCTGGAACGCCTGGCCGCACTCGGCGTGCGCGAGGTGGTGGTCAACACCGCATGGCTGGCCGAACAGTTTCCAGCGACGCTGGGCGATGGCAGCCAATGGGGCTTGCGCCTGCATTTCATGTACGAAGGGCAGACCCCGCTGGAAACCGGCGGCGGCATCCTCAACGCGTTGCCGGTGCTGGGCGACGCCCCGTTTCTGGTCGTGAACGGCGACATCTGGACCGATTTCGATTTCGCCACGCTGCCGCGCGAGCCGCAGGGCCAGGCGCATCTGGTGCTGGTCGACAATCCGGTTCAGCACCCGAACGGTGACTACCGCCTCGATGCGCAGGGGTTGCTGCACCACGACCGCGAAGGACCGTGCCTGACCTATGCCGGCATCGGCGTGTATCGCCCTTCCATCGTGGCCGACTGGCGCACGGTGATCGGTGATGCACCGGGCAGCGAGCGGCTGCCGCCGAAGTTCTCGGTGGTGCCGCTGCAGAAGCACTTCATGGTGCAGGGATTGATGACGGGGCAGCACCATCGCGGGCGCTGGACCGATGTCGGGACGGTAGATCGCCTGCGCGCGCTGGATGCTGAGTTGGCCGCGAACGGCTGAGCCCCTCGTGGCTGGTCGCGTAGAGCGGATCGCGTGTTTGGCCGGGCGGGTGGGCCATGCAGGGGACGCTGCAAGTCCCCCTCCGGGGCCCGGCCCAGCCGCTGGCGGCTGTGCGTTCAGGCGCTTGCGAAGCAGTGCTTCGCAAGCAAAGCGCCTTCACCCCTGTAAGCTCGGTCGCCGCATCCATGCGGCTCACGCCCCTGCATGGCCCACCCGCCCGGCCTCTGACAGTTTCCGTGGGCGTCCAGCCACGGAAGAAAGAAAGAAAAGCAAAAGCGGGTCGCTTCGCTGCGCTTGCTCTGGTGACGACCAACGGTCGTCACCCACCACAAGCAAGGCACGTGTCGACCAAGGTCGACACCCACCAACAGCAGTGCAGTATGCAGTCCCGGCAGATCGCGGGAACCTGTCGAAGGCGGGGTGGCTCAGGTTGCGGGGGCGTGAGCGCCATGGATGGCGCGATCGAGGCTACAGGGACGTACTTGCGCCGTCCCCCGCAACCTGAGCCACCCCGCCTCCCCTCAGGAAGCCAGCTTCTGCTGTTGCTTCGGCTCTTGCTGTTGCCGGCCAGCGGCCGGCACTACGGCGGGTGCAGGGCGGCAGCCCTGCAAAGCAAACCCCACCCTCAGTAACGCGGCCGGCCTTCTTCCAGCACCTGGCGCAGGAACGGCACGGTGATCCGCCGCTTCGCCGCCAGCGACTCCCGGTCCAGCCAGTCCAGCAGGGTGATCAACCCACCCAGCTCGCGCCCGGTATGCGACAGCAGCCACTCGATCGAGGCCTCGTCGATCGCCAGCCCACGCCGCAGCGCGCGCTCACGCAGCACCGCTGCCCGTCCTTCCTCATCCAGCGGCTGCAGCAGCACACGCACGCACTGGCCCAGCCGCGAACGCAGATCGGGCAGTACCAGGCCCAGTTCTTCCGGCGCCTTCTGCGCCGTGTACAGCACGGTCACGCCCGCAGCGCGCGCGCGGTTGTGGAAATCGAACAGCGCGATCTCGTCCTCGCGGTTGCCGGCCACCTCGTCCAGGCCGTCCAGCGCCACCAGCTCGCGCGCCTCCAGCCCATCCAACGCCGCGCGTACGCGGCCGGCGGCGCTGGCCAGCGGTACGTAGGTCGGCAGTCGCCCGGCCTGCTCGGCGCTGGAGCACATCGCCAGTGCCTGGTGGGTCTTGCCCGTGCCCGCCGCACCTTCCAGATAGACCCAATCGTGGCTGGCACCCACCGCGATCGCGCGCAGCTGCGCCAGCGCGCCGTCCGGCGCGCCGATGAAGGTCTCCAGGCGCTGGTCCCGCGGGTAATGCAGGGCCAGCGGCAGTTGCGGCACACCCATCACTTCAGGTCGGGGCCCTTGTCGTTCGGAATGATGATATGGGGGGCATCGACCACGCCATCAAGCACGATCGCCGGCTTCTCACCCACGTACAGCTCGCTCTGGCGATAACGCTGGTGCGCGTAGCGCAGCAGCACGTTGGTCACCGCTGCCACCGGCAGCGCCAGCAGCATGCCGAGGAAGCCGAACAGCTGGCCGCCGGCCATCACCGCGAAGATCACTGCCACCGGGTGCAGGCCGATCTTGTCGCCGACAATCCGCGGGGTCAGCACGTAGCTTTCCAGCAGCTGGCCCACGGTGAACACCACGCCGACCAGGATCAGCAGCTTCAGGTCGAAGCCCTGTGCCTGCACCAGTGCGGGGACCACCGCCATCAGGATGCCGGTGGTCGCGCCCAGGTAGGGAATGAAGCTGATCAGGCCGGCAATCAGGCCGATCAGCAGACCCAGCTTGAGGCCGACCAGCGACAGGCCGCCGGCATAGATCACGCCCAGCGCCAGCATCACCAGGAACTGACCGCGGATGAAGGCGCCCAGCACCTCGTTGGACTCACGCGCCAATGCGCTGATGGTGCCGATCTGGTTGCGCGGAATCACCGACGCCACGCGCTCGACCAGCTTGTCCCAGTCACGCAGGAAGTAGAACGCCAGGATCGGCAGCAGCAGGATGTTGACCACCCAGGTCACCATCGCAAAGCCCGAACGCGAGACGTAGCCCATGAACGTGGTGGCGAAGCCGCCGGCCTGCTGCCAGTGGCTGCGCACCCATTCGATCAGGCGGTCCGGGTCCAGCCACTGCATCACTTCCAGGCCGGTCTTCTGCTCGAACCAGGGAATGCCCTTTTCCATCAGCCACGCCTGTGCCTGCGGCGCGACCGCAATCAGGGTGGTGATCTGGCGCTCGATCATCGGCACCAGCACCAGCAGCAGCGCCACGATCACCAGCACCATCGCCGCGAACACCAGCACCACGCCGGTCATGCGCGAACGGCCGGTGGCCTCGATGCGGTCCACC
The DNA here is from genome assembly GCF_032911605.1 of Stenotrophomonas mexicanensis. Taxonomy (NCBI): domain Bacteria; kingdom Pseudomonadati; phylum Pseudomonadota; class Gammaproteobacteria; order Lysobacterales; family Lysobacteraceae; genus Stenotrophomonas; species Stenotrophomonas mexicanensis. The sequence continues at coordinate 21,825 of NZ_JAWJTG010000009.1, read as the reverse complement.
AGCGGATCGCCCAGCCAGGCCAGCGCCAGCGCCAGCACGAACGGGGTCAGGATCGGCGCCAGCAACCACACCACCCAGCCGATCAGGCCGGCGAACAGGATGTACTTCAGGCGGCGCAGAAACTGCGCGATTTCCGCTTCCGGGGTCAGGTTCATCGCAGGCGGTACTCGTTGCTGACCGGCGCAGCGACCGGGGCACCGGTGGTGTCGTCGATCGGCGTCGGCAGGGCCGGCAGCGGTGCGCTCGGCACCAGCACGCCGTTGTCGCCCAGCATGCGGTTGAAGCCGGCCAGGCCGGTGGTCATCTCCAGGCTCAGCTCCAGCTGGCCGGCCGAAGCGTGCAGCGGGGTGACGTTGCGCACCACCGGCACCTCACGCAGGCCGGCAGCCAGGCGCAGGTAGTCGTCGGCACTGTTGATGCCGGTGACCACCACCCGATAGGTGCCGGCCTGGCCGACGGCCGCGCCGGCCTTGGCATAGCGCTTGACCAGCGCATCGGCGGCACCATCGGCACCGGCGGCCATCGCGCGCATGGCGTTGGCGTCCTTGCTGGTCCACTTGTTCAGCTCACGGCCGTTGTCGACGAACACCCAGTCCGCCTGCCAGCCGCCATTGGCGCGGTACAGCTTGCCGATCAGCTGCATCGGCGGCGAGTAGCGCGAAGAGGCACGGGCCACGGCGGCACTGTCCTGGCGCCAGATGGCACCGGCCAGCGCCTGTTCGGCGGCACCACCGCTGGGCAGGCCCAGCTTGTAGCCGCGCTCGATGGCGCGGTTCAGCAACGGGCGGGCGGCGTTGGCCTGCTGCACGCTGACCAGGCGCGGACCGCTGCCGTCATCGACGGCCAGCCACAGCACCGGCTTCGGTCGCGGCTGCGGCCACAGCGGCAGGCCCAGCGCCGACACCAGCGAATCGACATCGTCCTCGCGGAAGCGGGCCACCAGCAGGGTACGGAAGCTGGGGGCGCCACTGGCGCTCACGCTCTGGTCCTGCTTGTAGTCGTAGCTGGCCACGTAATCCTTGGCATTGCGCAGCGCCTGCGCCACGCCAGGGCGCGACATCACGCTGCGATCGCCGGACAACTTGCCCAGTACAACGCTCAAGGCGCGGGCCAGCGCACCGTTGCGGTCGGCTTCGGCTTGGCTGTTGACGGGCACTTCGGCCTCGTACGCGCCAGTGGCGGTGGCAACATCACCCTCGGTGCGCAGGCCGCTCTGGGCCATCGTGGCCACCGGCAGGCTCAGCGCAAGGAGCAGGGTCAGAATCAGGCTGCGGCGCATCAGGACATCCATTGGCTCGACGTATCCGGGGGAATTGTTGCCCGAATACGGCCTTTGCGCCAATGCGGCCTGTTAAAATCGCCCGTTCAACCCCTGCCAGCGCCGACGCCCGTGACCAACACCCCGTCTTCCGCCCCCTCCCCCCTCACCTACCGTGACGCGGGTGTCGACATCGACGCCGGCAACGAACTGGTCGAGCGGATCAAGCCCCTGGTCAAGCGCAGCTTCCGCCCGGAAGTGATGGGCGGCCTGGGCGGCTTCGGCGCCCTGTTCGACCTGTCCAACAAGTACCGCGAGCCGGTGCTGGTGTCGGGCACCGACGGCGTGGGCACCAAGCTGAAGCTGGCCCACCAGCTGAACCGCCACGATACGATCGGCATCGATCTGGTCGCCATGTGCGTGAACGACGTGCTGGTGCAGGGTGCCGAACCGCTGTTCTTCCTGGACTACTTCGCCACCGGCAAGCTGGACATCGACACCGCCGCGGCGGTCGTGGGCGGCATCGCCAACGGCTGCACCGAGGCCGGCTGCGCGCTGATCGGCGGCGAAACCGCTGAAATGCCCGACATGTATGCCCCGGGCGAGTACGACCTGGCCGGCTTCACCGTCGCCGCCGTCGAGAAGAGCGAGCTGAAGGATGGCGCCAGCGTGGCTGCCGGCGATGTGCTGATCGGCATCGCTTCGTCCGGCCCGCATTCCAACGGCTACTCGCTGGTGCGCCGCATCTACGACCGAGCCGGCCGCCCGGCCGAGCTGGAGCTGGAAGGCGGCGTGAAGCTGGTCGATGCGCTGATGGCGCCGACCCGCCTGTACGTGAAGCCGATCCTGTCGCTGCTGAAGTCGCACGGCGCGGCCATCCACGGCATGGCCCACATCACCGGTGGCGGCCTGACCGAGAACATCATCCGCGTGGTGCCCGACGGCCTCGGCCTGGACATCCAGGCCTCGTCCTGGACCCTGCCGCCGGTGTTCCAGTGGCTGCAGAAGGAAGGCGCGGTCGCCGACAGCGAGATGTGGCGCACCTTCAACTGCGGTATCGGCTTCGTGCTGATCGTGGCGCCGGACCAGGTGGCCGCGGTATCCGATGCGGTCAAGGCGCAGGGCCTGGAGCACTGGACCATCGGCCAGGTGGTCACCGCCGAAGGCGCCGAGCGCGTCCACATCGCCTGATCCCGACAACCCAGGAGCCCGCATGGACGCAACGCCCCCCTTGTCGCCCGCCCCCGTGCCGCCGCCGCTGGCGACGGTACCGGTGTTCAACGCGCAGGATGCCGACCACCTGCGCATGCTGGCCATCGCGCACTACGTGGTCGGCGGCCTGATCGTGCTGTTCTCGCTGATCTTCATCATCCACATCGTGCTGGGCATCACCGCGCTCACCGGCAACCTGCCGATGAATTCCGGCGGCCAGCCGTCGTCGCCGGCCGAACAGCGCCTGTTCGGCTGGATGTTCACCCTCATCGGTTGCGTCGCCGTATTCGGTGGCGTCACCCTGGGCGCGTTCGTCGCCTATGCCGGCCGCTGCCTGGCCCAGAGACGCCGCTACCTGCTGTGCCTGATCGCGGCCGGCCTGGCCTGCCTGTTCACCCCCGTCGGCACGGTGCTGGGGGTGTTCAGCCTGATCACCCTGCTGCGCCCGCAGGTGAAGGCCGCCTTCGACCTTCCCGCCACGCCCGCATGACCGCCTCCGGCAATCCGCCGCCGCTGCCGCATCAGACCCTGGCGCAGCTGCAGCTGAACAGCCATCTGCAGACGCTGAAAGTGCTGTTCTACGCGTTGGCCGGCTTCCATTGGTTCGCCACAGTGGCGTTCCTTGGCCTCAGCGGATGGGTGGCCCACTCGCGCGGACTGGACGATGCCTGGATGCTGACCACGGTCTATGCGTCCATCGCCGTGCTGGCGGCCGTGCTGGGGTTCGTGCAGTTGTATACCGCGCGCCAGCTGTCACATCGCACCGGGCTGACCTGGTGCCGGCGCGCGGCGTGGCTGGGCGTACTGGCCGGCCCGCTGGGCATGGCCTTGGCCGCCTATGCCTGGGTGTTCCTGTCCAAACCTGACATGGCCGCGCTGTTCGACCGCGGCGACCACCTCAGTGTCTGAACCTGCCGGCAGACGCCCCGTCCTTTCCTGATCGATTTCCCATGTCCGCGCCTGCCCTCCCCACGTCCGCTTCGCCCACCACCCACCGTTTCTCGGGCCCCAAGAAGCTGGCCTTTGCCGCCGTGCTGGCGGTGTTCGCAATCAGCTGGGTCCACCCGCTGTGGCCTACCGAACAGGCCCTGCACAGCACCCTGACCGTGATCGGGCTGGCCGCGCTGCTGTGGGTCGACCGTCGCGGCGGCTGGCTGGGCAACGGTGCCTTCATCGCGATCTGCGGCTTCATCGCCCTGCACTGCGTGGCCGCGCGCTGGCTGTATTCCAACGTGCCCTACGACGCCTGGGCGCAGACGCTGAGCGGCTGGTCGCCGAATGCGGCCTTCGGCTGGCAGCGCAACCATTTCGATCGCCTCATCCACTTCCTGTTCGGCGTCTGCTTCACTCCTGCGCTGCTGCAGCTTGCCCGTCATGCGTGGCCGGCGCTCCGCCTGGGCCAGGCATTCACCCTGGCGGTGATGACGGTGATGTGTGCCAGCCTGGTCTACGAATGGTTCGAGTGGGCCATCGCGCTGGCGCTGTCACCGGATGCTGCCGAGGCCTACAACGGGCAGCAGGGCGACATGTGGGACGCGCACGCCGACATGCTGATGGCCACCCTCGGCAGCCTGCTGATCTGGCCGCTGATCCGCCGGAGCGCCCAGCAGTGACCGCGACCACCCGCATTGCCGTGCTCGCCTCCGGTCGCGGCAGCAACCTGCAGGCCATCCTCGATGCCATTGCCGACGGCCGACTGCCCGCCGAGGTGGTCGGCGTGTTTTCCGACCGCCCCGCCGCAGAGGCCCTGCAGCGCGTCGCACCGAACCTGCGCTGGGCGCATGCACCGAAGTCCTTCAGCGACCGCGCCAGCTACGAGCAGGCGCTCGGCGATGCGCTGGCCGCAGTACAACCGGACTGGATCGTCTGCGCCGGCTACATGCGCATCCTCGGCGCGGCCTTCGTACAGCGCTTCAATGGCCGGCTGGTCAACATCCATCCATCGCTGCTGCCGCTGCACAAGGGCCTGGACACCCACGCACGGGCGCTGCAGGCGGGCGACGCCGAGCACGGTGCCAGCGTGCATCTGGTCGTGCCCGAGCTGGATGCGGGCGCCGTGCTGGCGCAGGTGCGGGTGCCGGTGCTGCCCGGCGATGACGCCGACAGCCTCGCCGCGCGCGTGCTGGCGGTGGAGCATCCGCTGCTGATCGCCACCCTGCAGCTGTTGTGCGCCGGCCGCCTGGCTGAACGGGAGGGCCAGCCGCAACTGGACGGTCACCCCCTGTTTAGCCCGTTGGCCCTAGATTCCGCCGGGAACCTGAACCGGTAGTCCCCATGCACACGCCCCGCTGACTGCGGGGCTGGCATCCTGCCCCCTCCTGCGGTCCCTGTCCTCCATGAAGACCACGACCCTGCTGTCCACTCCATTGCTGTTGTCGCTTGCCGTGTTCCCCGGCGTGGGCTGGGGCCAGGCACAGGCGCCCGCCCCCCCGCCGGCACCGGTGCCCGCAGCGCAGCCGCCAGCCGATGCGCCGGCCGTACCGATGCCACCGGCACTGGCCTGGGAGCCACCGCCGCTGCAACCGTTCAGCGCCACCTACCAGGCCTTCTACAAGGGCAAGGAAGCGGGCGATGCCAGCATGCAGGTCACCCACACCGGCGGCAGCCAGTGGCGGGTGGACATGCAGGTGGTCGGCCGCCGCGGCTTTGCCAGCGTGCTGGGCCTGAACATCGAACAGAGCACGGTGTTCGAGGAGCGCAGCGGCGTGTATGCGCCGCTCAGCCAGAGCACGGTGCGCAAGGGCCTGTTCCTGGGCAAGAAGGCGGTCGGCACCTACAACTGGCAGGCCGGCACCGCGCAATGGACCGGTGACGTCAAGAAGGAACGCGCGCAACCGATCCCGCTGCAGGCAGGCGACCAGAGCGCGCTGCTGATCAACCTGGCGATCATGCGCGATGCGCGTCCAGGCGCCTCCATGCATTACCGCTACGTGGACATGGGCAAGGTCCGCGAACACGACTACCAGGCCGCGCCGCAGACCGAGAACGTCGAGGTCGGCGACCTGTCCTACAACGCACTGCGGGTCTACCGGACCAACGGTGGCAGAAACGAAACCATTCTCTGGATCGCCAACGGTGTCCCCACCCCGGTGCGCATCCTGCAACGCGAAGACGGCGAAGACCGCGTCGATCTGCGCCTGATCGAATACCAAGGAGTCTGAGCATGAATACCCTGACCCGCCCCCTCACCTGGATCGCAGCCGCTGCCCTGACCGTGGCCAGCCTGCCGGCCATGGCGCTGGAACCGTTCAAGGCCGATTACCTGGCCAGCTACATGGGCATGCAGGCCAACGGCACCATGACCCTGGCCAGCGAAGGCAGCAACAAGTGGCGCTACAGCCTGCAGGTGAAGAACCAGCTGGCCGACCTCAGCCAGAGCACGGTGTTCGAGGAAGTGCGTGGCCAGCTGCGCCCGCTCAGCAGCCAGGACCGTTCGGCGCTGCTGGTGAAGAAGCGCAACGTGCAGGCCAACTACAACTGGACCAGCAACCAGGCCACCTGGACCGGTGACATCAAGCCGGATCGCGCTGGCCCGATTGCGCTGAAAGCCGGTGACATGGACGCGCTGCTGATCAACCTGGCGATCGCCCGTGACCTGGCGGCGGGCAAGCCGCTGACCTATCGCATGGTCGACGAAGGCCGCATCAAGAACATGACGTACCGTGTGATCGGCAAGGAATCGATCACCGTGGGCGGCAAGAGCTACGAGGCCACCAAGGTCTCGCGCGCCGACGGCAACAAGGAGCTGATCGCCTGGATCGTGCCGGAATTCCCGGTGCCGGCGCGCATGCTGCAGCGTGAGAGCGGCCGCGATGCGCTGGACCTGACCATCAAGGCGATGAACTGACGCGCGAACCGGTAGTGCCGGCCACTGCCCGGCATTCTCGCGATGCTCCACGAGGTTGATGGGGTTGCCGGCCAGCGGCCGGCACTACCGAAAAGAAAACGCCCGCTTTCGCGGGCGTTTTCTTATTTCTTCGCTTCAGCCGGTTTCTGTTCCTCGGCCGGCTTGAACTCGGTCCGGCAGTCCACGCGGATCTGCTCACCGGTGCTGCGCCAGACGAAGGTGCGGCAATGACGGTTGCCGTCCTGGCTGTCGTTCACTGCGACCGCATAGAACGACTCGATGATCTCGTCACGCGAGACCGTGCCGTCGCCGTTCCAGTCCATGTCCTTCTGCTCGATGCCCTGGGTGATGGCGATGTTGGCGTACCAGGCATAGCCCAGCCACGCCAGCACGATCAGCACCAGGGCCAGCAGCGCCTTGCGACGCGGGCTGAACTTGCCGCGCAGGATCATGGCACGCGCCGGATGGTGGCACCGAGCGAAGACAGCTTCTCTTCGATGTTCTCGTAGCCACGATCAAGGTGGTAGATGCGGTCGATGGTGGTATCGCCGCTGGCCATCAGGCCGGCCAGGATCAGCGATGCCGAGGCGCGCAGGTCGGTGGCCATCACCGGCGCGCCGCTCAGGTGCTCGTTGCCACGCACGATGGCGGTATGCCCTTCGACCTGGATGTCCGCGCCCAGGCGCAGCAGTTCGTTGACGTGCATGAAACGGTTCTCGAAGATCGTTTCGTTGATCACGCCCACGCCGTCGGCCACGCAGTTGAGCGCCATGAACTGCGCCTGCATGTCGGTCGGGAACGCCGGGTACGGCGCGGTGGTCAGGTTGACCGCCTTCGGCCGCTTGCCCTGCATGTCCAGGGTGATGCTGTCGTCGGTGGTCTCGATCTTCGCACCGGCTTCGACCAGCTTGGACAGCACCGCGTCCATGGTGTTCGGGCGCGCACGGTTGACCGTGACCTTGCCACCGGTCATCGCTGCGGCCACCAGGAAGGTGCCGGTCTCGATACGGTCGGGCAGCACTTCGTGGCGGCCACCGGACAGGCGCTCGACGCCTTCGATCACCAGGCGGGCAGTGCCCAGGCCTTCGATTTTCGCGCCCAGCGCGATCAGGCAGTGCGCCAGATCGGTCACTTCCGGTTCCATCGCGCAGTTGTCGAGGATGGTGGTGCCTTCGGCCAGCACCGCGCCCATCAGCACGTTCTCGGTGCCGGTGACGCTGACCATGTCGAAGGTGAAGTGCCCCCCCTTCAGCCGCTTGGCGGTGGCCTTGATGAAGCCGTTCTCGACCACGATCTCGGCACCCAGCGCCTGCAGGCCCTTGATGTGCTGGTCAACGGGACGCGAACCGATCGCGCAGCCGCCCGGCAGCGATACTTCGGCCGCGCCGAAGCGGGCCAGCAGCGGGCCCAGCACCAGGATCGAGGCGCGCATGGTCTTGACCAGCTCGTACGGTGCCACGTGCTGGTTGACCGAACGCGGGTCGACCACGATCGCACTGCCGCGCGACAGCGTGCCCTGGTCGATGGTGACCTTGGCGCCCAGCTCGCCCAGCAGCTTCACCGTGGTGACCACGTCGTGCAGGTGCGGCACGTTGGTGATCTCCACCGGCGCATCGGCCAGCAGGGTCGCGCAGAGAATGGGGAGGACGGCGTTCTTGGCGCCGGAGATGCTCACTTCACCGTGCAGCGCAGCGCCGCCGGTCACAACGATCTTGGCCATGTATTCGGGATCTTCTGCGGTTCAGCCGGCTTCGGCCGGGGTCACGGTTTTCAGCGCCAGCGCGTGGATCGCGCCGCCCATCAGGTCGCCCAGCGTGGCATACACCATGCGGTGGCGGGCCAGCGGCATCTTGCCGGCGAAGGCCTCGCAGACCACGGTCGCTTCGAAATGCACGCCATCGTCGCCCCGCACGTCGGCGCGGGCGCCGGGCAGGCCGGTTTCGATCAGATTGCGGATGGTGTCGGCGTCCAACGGGCTTTCCTAATAAAATGTGCCTCCATTCTACTTCCGCTGCGTGGCGTCCGCATGGCCGAATCCCTGTTGCCCCCCCGTTCCGTCGACCCTGCCGGCCTGGTCGCCAGCGGCCGCCGCGTCTTCGAGATCGAGCGGCAGGCGCTGGACGCCGTGGCCGACCGCCTCGGCGAGGCGTTCCAGCAGGCCTGCCAGGCGATCCTGGGCAGCCGCGGCCGGGTGGTCGCCACCGGCATGGGCAAGTCCGGGCACATCGCCCGCAAGATCGCCGCCACCCTGGCGTCCACCGGTACGCCGGCGTTCTACGTGCACCCGGGTGAAGCCGGCCACGGCGATCTGGGCATGATCACCGAGGACGACGTGGTGCTGGCCCTGTCCTATTCGGGCGAGTCAGACGAGGTGCTGATGCTGCTGCCGGTGCTCAAGCGCCAGGGCAACGTGCTGATTTCCATGACCGGGCGCCCACAGTCCAGCCTGGCCACCGCCGCCAACATCCACCTGGACGTGAGCGTGCCGGCCGAGGCTTGCCCGCTGGCGCTGGCGCCGACCTCCAGCACCACCGCCTCGCTGGCGATGGGCGACGCGCTGGCCGTGGCCCTGCTCGACGCACGCGGCTTCACCGCCGACGATTTCGCCCGTTCACACCCGGCCGGCAGCCTCGGCCGCCGCCTGCTGCTGCACATCACCGACGTGATGCACACCGGCGACGACCTGCCCAGCGTGGGCGCCGGCGCCAGTCTCAGTGAAGCGCTGATGGAGATGAGCCGCAAACGGCTCGGGATGACCGCCGTGGTCGACGCGGACGGCGTGCTGATCGGCCTGTTCACCGACGGCGACCTGCGCCGTGCGCTGGACAGCGCGCTGGACGTACGCACGGCGAAGATCGCCGATGTGATGACCCGCAACCCACGCACCATCGGCGCCGACCAGCTGGCGGTGGAGGCGGCCCGGCTGATGGAGACCCACAAGATCACCGGCCTGATCGTGGTCGATGGCCAGGGCCGTGCGGTCGGCGCCCTGAACATTCATGACCTGTTGCGGGCCCGGGTGGTTTAACCGACAGTCCGTAGACCCCATTCAGTCTGTACTGCCCCACCCGAACCCACCGAGCCTGCCGCCCTGATGCCCTGGTCCCCCCTGCCCGCCTTCCCTGCCCACCTGCATGCCGCCGCGGCCCGTATCCGCCTGGCCTGCTTCGACGTGGACGGCACCCTCACCGACGGTCGGCTGTACTACGACAAGGACGGCAACGAGAGCAAGGCGTACTTCGTGCAGGATGGCCTGGGCCTGAAACTGCTGCAGCAGCACGGCATCCACCCCGTGCTGATCACCGCGCGCAACAGCCAGTCCGCGCTCAAGCGCGGCGCCGACCTCGGCATCGACACCCAGATCGCCGTGGGCGACAAGCTGGCCAGCGTGCAGGCGCTGTGCGCGCAGCATGGCATCGGCCTGGAACAGGTGGCCTTCATGGGCGATGACCTGCCGGACCTGGCGCCGCTGGGCGCGGTCGGCCTGGCGGTGGCGCCGGCCAACGCCCATCCGTGGATCGCCGAGCGCGTGCACTGGCAGACCCGTGCCGATGGCGGGCGTGGCGCCGCGCGCGAGCTGTGCGACATCCTGCTGGCCGCGCAGGGGCATGTGGATGCGGTGCTGGCGAGGTTCGGCGCATGAACCTGCCGACCGTGAACTGGCGCACCCTGCTCGGCATCGGCCTGCTGCTGGCGGCCCTGCTGAGCAGCTGGGCGGCGCTGCGCAACCGCGACAAGGGGCCAGCCAGTGGCGGCCAGGAAGTGGGCGTGGATTACATCCTGCACGACTTCCAGATCGTCGCCCTGGATGAGCACGGCAAGGAATCGACCACGCTGCGCGCACCGTTGCTGGAACGCCAGCGCGGTGACCAGACCATCAACATCGCCACGCCGTTGTTCGAGATGCCGGACAAGGATGGCAGGCACTGGACCCTGCGTGCCGAAACCGGCTGGCTCAGCGCCAAGGGCGACGAGATGAAGCTGCGCGGCAATGTCGCCGGCGACAGCCCGGTCGGCCCGGGCACGGTGCCGACCACCTTCCGCACCGACCATCTGGACGTGTTCCCGAAGGAAAACCGCGCCCGCACCGACGCCCTGGTGACCATGACCCGCCCGGGCATGGAACAGTCCGGCGTCGGCTTCGAAGTGGATTCGAAGAACAACACGTATCATTTCCTCAGCCAGTCCAAGGGCCGCTACACGCCCAAACGCTGATTCCGCCGCCAGCCTGCGACGTCTCCGGACAGGCGCAAGGCCGGCAGCCCCACCCGCCCGCCCCCGGTCCACCCGGGAGGCCCCCACCGGTAGAACGGACCCCGATGAAGATTCCCTTTGCCGCCGTACTCGCGCTTGGTCTTCTTGTCCCCAGCGCCGCCTTCGCCAAGTCCACCGACCGCAACGAAGACATGCACATCGATTCCGGCGCCCAGTCGGGCACGCTCACCGGCGACGGCAAGACCGTGCTGTCGCAGGGCGTGATCATCACCCAGGGCACGCTGGACCTGCGCTCGTCCGAGGCCGAGATCTACCTCAAGGACGGCGAAGCGGTGCGTGTGGTGTTCACCGGCAAGCAGGCCAAGATGAAGCAGCAGCTCGATGATGGCACCTGGATGGACGCGCTGGCCGATCGCATCGACTACGACATCAAGACCGAGATCATCACCCTGACCGGCAACTACAAGGTCACCAGCGCGCGCGGCACCAATGCCGGCCAGCGCATGATCTACAACACCCGCACCGGCGAAATGAACTCCGGTGGTGACGGCAGCCGCGTGCGCACCGTCATCCCGCCGAAGAACAAGACCCCGGCCGCACCTGCGGCACAGCCCAAGGCCACCACGCCGGCACAGCCGGCCGGGAGCAGGAAGTAATGCTCGTCGCCAAGGGCCTGCGCAAGAAGTACAAGCAACGCGAAGTCGTCAAGGACTTCGGGCTGACCCTCGACGCCGGTGAAGTGGTCGGCCTGCTCGGCCCCAACGGCGCCGGCAAGACCACCTGCTTCTACATGATCGTCGGCCTGGTTGCCGCCGATGCTGGCAGCATCGTGCTCGACGGCAAGGACATCACCGGCGACCCGATGTATACCCGGGCCAAGCAGGGCGTGGGTTACCTGCCGCAGGAGCCGTCGGTGTTCCGCAAGCTGACCGTGGCCGACAACATCCGCCTGGTGCTGGAGCTGCGCGAGGGCCTGGATTCGGCTGGCCGCGAGCGTGAATTGAACAGCCTGCTCGACGAACTGCAGCTGGGCCACGTCGCCGACCAGCTCGGCGCCAGCCTGTCCGGTGGCGAACGTCGCCGCTGCGAGATCGCCCGTGCCCTGGCCGCGCAGCCGCGCCTGATCCTGCTCGACGAACCGTTCGCCGGCGTCGACCCGATTTCCGTCGGCGAGATCCAGCGCATCGTCACCCATCTCAAGCAGCGTGGCATAGGCGTGCTGATCACCGACCACAACGTGCGCGAGACCTTGGGTATCTGCGACCGCGCGTATATTCTCGCTGAGGGCAGCGTGCTGGCCCAGGGCTCGCCGGAAGCGATCCTGGACAATGCCGACGTGCGTCGCGTCTACCTTGGGGATTCCTTCAAGCTGTGACGGCAAGCGCCGGGTCCCTCTCCTTCCTTTCGGCACAGGCATGAAGACTCGGCTGCAGACATCGTTGGGACAGCAGCTGGTGCTCACGCCCCAGTTGCAGCAGGCGATCAAGCTGCTGCAGATGTCCACCACCGAGCTGGAGCTGGAGATCGCCCAGGCGGTGGAAAGCAATCCGCTGCTGGACTGGGCCGACAGCAGTGACAGCAGCAGCGCCAGCAACGAAGGCAGCGATGGCAACGACGGTGACGCGCCCGCAGAACGTACCGATGCCGGTGACGACTGGGCACCGGCCGAACTGGACTGGAGCGCGGCCGGCAGCGGCGGCAGCTTCGACGATGACGACGACAACGGCAGCGCCGCCGAGCGCGTAGCCGAAACCGAAACACTGGCCGACCATCTGCTGTGGCAGCTGCATCTGTCGCATCTGTCCTCGCGTGATCGCAGTATCGGTGCCGCACTGATCGATGCGCTGGACGACGACGGTTACCTGCGCGAGCCGCTGGCCACCATCGCCGAAACCCTGTTGCCGGCGATCCACGCCGACGAGGACGAGATCCTCGCCGTGCTGCATCGCATCCAGCGTTTCGATCCGGTCGGTGTGGCTGCACGCACGCTGGGCGAATGCCTGCTGCTGCAGCTGGATGTGCTGGCCGGTGACACGCCCGGCCTGGTGCTGGCGCGACAGATTGCCGCAGGCCCGCTGGAACGGCTGCCGCGCAGCGGCGTCGCCGGGCTGGCCCATGAACTGAAACAGCCCCTGGACGAGGTCGAGACCGCAGTCACCCTGCTGCGCTCGCTGGACCCGCGCCCGGGCACGCAGATCGCACCGCTGTCGCAGGACACCTACGTGGTGCCGGATGTGGTGGTGTGGCGGCAGAACGGCGTATGGCGCGCAGCGCTGGCCGCGCATGCCGGGCCGAAGGTGGTGATCCACCGCGGCTACGAACAGCTGATCCGACGTTGTGGCGACGCCGATGCCGGCTACCTGCGTGCCCAGCTGCAGGAAGCGCGCTGGCTGCTGAAAGGGCTGCAGCAGCGTGGCGAAACCCTGCTGCGGGTGGTACGCAGCCTGATCCTGCAGCAGGCCGGCTTCCTCGAATTCGGCGAGCAGGCGCTGCGTCCACTGACCCTGCGCGAGATCGCCACCGAGCTCGGCCTGCACGAATCCACGGTCTCGCGCGCGATCGCCCGCAAGCACGTGCGTACCCCGCGCGGCACCCTGCCGCTGCGCGCCTTCTTCGCCTCGGGCATCGATACCGAGGGCGGTGGCGAGGCGTCCAGCACGGCCATCCAGGCGATGATCCGGCGCCTGATCGACGACGAGAACCCGCGCAAGCCGCTTTCTGACGCCAAGCTGGCTGACCTGCTCAAATCGTCGGGAATTCCAGTAGCGCGACGCACCGTGGCGAAGTATCGTGAAGCCATGAACATTTCCGCCTCGCACGAAAGGGTCAGAATCGCTTGACGCGCCGCCGCGCCCGGCGGAGAGGTTCATTGGCACATCCGAACACAGGAGAAACCCGATGCGCATCGAAACGTTTGGCAAAGATGTCGAAGTCACCCCGGCCCTGCAGTCCTATGTAGAGGAGAAGCTGGCCCGGATCGGCAAACACTTCGACCAGCACTGCGAAGCGCGGGTGACCCTCAAGCTGCAGAAGACCGAACACCACGTCGACGCCAGCCTCAACATTCCCGGCCAGACCCTGCACGCCGAGGCCAATGCCCAGACCATGTATGCCGCGATCGACCTGCTTGCGGACAAGCTTGACCGTCTGGTGATCAAGCACAAGGAGAAAAAACAGCAGCACGCACCGCTGCCGGTGGGCGACAATGGTGGCTGATCGCCACCGTTCCCCGCAGACATGCCCCTGACTGACCTCCTGGCGGCCGTGCAGACCCAGCTCTGCACGGCCACCGACCGCGACAGCGTCCTGCAGGCCGCCGCCGGGTTGCTGGCCTGCCGCCAGGCCAACGCCGAACAGATCTATCTGAACCTGTGCCAGCGCGAAGCGCTGGGCAGCACCGCGATCGGTCACGGCATCGCCATTCCCCACGGCCGCGCGCCAACCCTGGACCGCCCCCGCGGCGCCCTGCTGCGGTTGGCCACCCCGGTCGACTTCGGTGGCGACGAGCCGGTGGACCTGGTGTTCGCCATGGCCGTCCCCGCCCACTACACCCACCAGCACCTGATGCTGCTGTCCGAGCTGGCCGAGCTGTTTTCGGCGCCCGACATCCGCCAGGCCCTGCGCGAAGCGGGCGATGCCCGGGCGCTGCGCGAGGCGCTGGACATGACCCCACCTGCGAGTGCCGCATGAATACCAGCATCACCGCCCGTGAACTGTTCGAACAGCAGCGCGAGCGGCTGGGGCTGCGCTGGGCTGCCGGCAAGTCCGGCGAGAAGCGCGAGCTGGAGGCCGGCAACACGGTCTCGCGGCGTCCGTCGCTGGCCGGCTACCTCAATGCGATCTACCCCAACAAGGTGCAGATCCTGGGTACCGAGGAACTGTCCTGGCTGGATGCGCTGGAACCGCGCCAGCGCTGGGAGACCATCGAAAAGATCATGCAGTCGCACCCGCTGGCGCTGGTGCTGACCCGCAACCAGGCCTGCCCGGAAGACCTGCGCGCCGCTGCTGACGAATCCGGCACGCCGCTGTGGCTGTCGCCCAAGCGCGGCCACGAACTGCTCAACCATCTGTCCTACCACCTGGCGCGTACGCTGGCGCCGCGGGTGATCCTGCATGGCGTGTTCATGGAGATCTACTCCATCGGCGTGCTGATCACCGGAGAGGCCGGATCGGGCAAGAGCGAGCTGGCGCTGGAGTTGCTCAGCCGCGGCCACCGCCTGGTCGCCGATGATGCGCCCGAATTCACCCAGATCGCGCCCGACGTGCTCGATGGCACCTGCCCCGAACTGCTGCAGGACCTGCTGGAAGTGCGCGGCCTGGGCGTGCTGAACGTGCGCGAGATGTTCGGCGATACGGCTGTAAAGAAGAACAAGTACCTTCGGCTGATCGTCCACCTGACCAAGCCGATGACCGAACCCACCCCGCATGGCTACGAGCGCCTGACCGGCGACTCGGGCACCCGCCATGTGCTGGACCTGGATGTACCGCTGATCACCCTGCCGGTGATGCCCGGCCGCAACCTGGCCGTGCTGACCGAGGCCGCGACCCGCCTGCACATCCTGCGCACCAAGGGCATCGACCCGGCGGCCATGTTCATCGCCCGCCACAGCAACCTGCTGGAACGGCGAACACCCTGATTCCCCTGTCCTTCGAAGAGCCTGTCCATGAGCACCGTCACCCCCTCCGCCCCGACCCTGATCATCGTCAGCGGCCTGTCCGGCTCGGGTAAATCCGTCGCCCTGAAGACCTTCGAGGACCAGGACTACTACTGCTCGGACAACCTGCCGATCAATCTGCTGCCCGACTTCGTGCGCAGCCTGCTGGCCAACCACGACGGCAGCGCACCACGCCGCCTGGCCGTAGGCATCGACGTGCGCGGCCAGGCCGACCTGAGCCAGCTGGGCGACTGGCGGCAGCTGGCCACCGATGCCGGCGTGGAAGTGAAGGTGCTGTTCTTCGAGGCCAGCGACGAGGCCGTGCTCAAACGCTACGCCGACACCCGCCGCCGCCATCCGCTGAGCCAGCTGGGCCTGTCGCTGCCCGAAGCCATCGCCCGCGAACGCGAGTTGACCGCACCGCTGCGCCGCGAGGCCGATGCGGTGATCGACACCAGCAGCCTCAACGTGCATCAGCTGCGGCGGCGGATCATCACCGAGTTCACGATGGACCATGCCACCGGCCTGTCGCTGCTGTTCGAATCGTTCGCCTACAAGCGCGGCGTGCCGGCCGAGGCTGACTTCGTGTTCGATGCGCGGGTGCTGCCCAATCCACACTGGGACCCGGATCTGCGTGCGCTGAGTGGCCGCGAACCGGGCGTGCGCGACTACCTGGAAGCGCAGCCGGACGTGCAGCGCTACCTGACCCAGCTGATGGATTTCCTCGATACCTGGCTGCCGAAGCTGGGGGATGGCACCCGCAGCTATGTGACCGTGGCCTTCGGCTGCACCGGCGGCAAGCACCGTTCGGTGTTCCTGGCCGAGCGCCTGGCCCGGCATGCCCGCGAGATGGGCTGGGAAGACGTGGCGACCTACCACCGCGAACAGGATTGAGGGTGGTCGGCCGGGCTGCGCCCGGCACCCGCAGAGGCCACGTCAACGGCAAGAGCGGGATTACGTGGGATGGCGGGGCGGTGTGGGTCTGCAGGACACGCCGTAAACCCGTCCATGGGGGCTCGATGGCGCCATCCATGGCGCCAACGGTCCTGCAGACCCACACCGCCCCGCCTCTGACAGATTCCGTGTGCTGTTGGTGGGTGTCGACCTTGGTCGACACAGTAGATCCACGCCATGCGTGGATGAATCTCTGTCAGGCATCGAAAAACGGATGGGGTCGGATCCTTTTCCAACGGAAATGGGCTCCGACCCGAGCAACGCTGAATACGGGACACAGTGCCCCTCATCTGCTGCTATCGCCAATTCACCTTGACCTGTTAACGTGCAGTAATGACCTGTGGCATTCTCCTCGTAACACATCCCGGGGTCGGGACCGCCCTGCTTGACGTGGCGACCCGGCTCCTGCGGCAATTGCCGCTGAAAACCGAAGCTTTCGAAGTACCGTTCGACGCAGACCTGGACGCCCTGCTCCCGCTCGCCTCGGCCGCTCTGCGGCGGGTCGACAATGGTGAAGGCGTGCTGATCCTGACCGACCTGTACGGCGCCAGCCCCGCCAACCTTGCCGGGCAGCTGGCCCGGCTGGGGACCCCGGTTCGCCGGGTGTCGGCGCTGAGCCTGCCGATGTTGCTGCGGGTGATGAATTATCCGGAACAGGGACTGGATCAACTGCCCGCCACAGCCGCGGCGGGTACCCGTAATGGAGCGATAGTCGACGATGCTTGAACGAGAACTCACCGTGAGCAACCGCCTGGGCCTGCACGCCCGGGCCACCGCCAAGCTGGTGCAGACCCTGGCGCCGTTCCGCTGCAACGTGACCATGGCCGCCAAGGGCCGTGAGATCAACGCCAAGAGCATCATGGGCGTGATGCTGCTGGCCGCCGGCCAGGGCACCCCGGTCACGGTGCGCATCAACGGCGAGGACGAAGCCGCCGCGATGGAAGCGGTGGTCGGCCTGTTCGAACGCCGCTTCGACGAGGACAGCTGAGCGTGCCACGCGCGCGCGCCGGCCAGGTCCCTTCCGGCCAGCGGCCGGTACAGCTGCTGGCCGGGCACGGTGCTGCCCGTGGCGCGGCGATGGGCCGGGCGCGGGTGCGCCTGCCACATGCGCTGGAAGTGGCCGAGCAGCGCGTCGCCGCCCATCAGGTCGAGGCCGAGCTGGCCCGCCTGCACCGCGCGGTGGATGCCGCGCGCACCGAAATGCACGAACTGCGGCAGCGCCTGCATGGCGCCCTGAACCAGGAAGTGGGCGAGTTCCTCGACCTGCATGCCCTGCTGCTGGACGACCCCGAGCTGTTGTTCGGGCTGGACGAACTGATCCGCAGCGGCCCCTACAGCGCCGGCTATGCGTTGCGCCTGCAGCGTGACCGCCTGGCCAAGGTCTTCGATGGCATGGACGATGCCTATCTGAAGAGCCGCATGGACGACCTCGACCATGTGATCGGCCGCATCCACGCCTTCCTGCAGCCCGAACGCCCGCCGGTGATGAAAGGCCTGGCCGGTGAAATCCTGGTCTGCGACAACATCGCGCCCTCCGAGCTTGCCCAGTTGCAGGCGCAGGGGGTGGTCGGCATCGTCACCGCCGCCGGCAGCGCGCTGTCGCACAGTGCGATCCTGGCGCGCAGCCTGCACCTGCCCTTGATCGTCAACGTGCCGCAGCTGCTCAGCCGCATCGCCGATGGCGACGTGCTGATCATCGATGGCGCCGACGGCAGCATCACCGCCAACCCGCAGGCCGACAACCTGCGCGACTACCGCGCGCGCCTGAAAGAACATGCGCGCGAGCAGCGCGAGCTCGGCCGCCTGCGCAGCAAACCCAGCCGTACCCGCGACCAGGTCGACATCGCCCTGCTGGCCAATGCCGAATCGCTGGAGGACGTCACCCAGGCGCATGCGCTGGGCGCGCAGGGGCTGGGCCTGTACCGCACCGAATTCCTGTTCCTGCAGCGCAACGAGCTGCCGGACGAAGAAGAACAGTTCCAGACCTACCGCGATGCCGCGTTGGGCATGAGCGGGCGACCGGTCACCATCCGCACGCTCGATCTGGGCGCGGACAAGGCCGACCGCACCGGCCTGACCCTGAGCAACGAAGAAAACCCGGCCCTGGGACTGCGCGGCGTACGCCTGTCGCTGGCACGGCCCAAGGTGGCCGACACCCAGCTGCGCGCGATCCTGCGCGCCTCGGCCTACGGCAAGCTGCGCGTACTGGTGCCGATGGTCAGCACCCGCGAGGAACTGCTGGCGGTGCGCCGACGCATGCTCAAGCTGACCGAGCAGCTGCGCAGCGAAGGCCACATGGTGTCCGACCATGTGCCGCTTGGGGCGATGATCGAGGTGCCCGCTGCGGCGTTGGCGCTGGAGAGCTTCATCGACCTGGTCGACTTCCTGTCGATCGGCACCAACGACCTGGTGCAGTACCTGCTGGCCGCTGACCGCAACAACGAGGCACTGGGCGAGCTGTATTCGCCGCTGCATCCGGCCGTGCTGCGGTTGCTGCAGATGGTGATCGAGACCGGCGCGCGGCATCGCATTCCGGTGGCGGTCTGCGGTGAGATGGCCGGTGATGCACGGATGACTCCGCTGCTGCTGGCGCTGGGCCTGAGCGAATTCAGCCTGCACCCCGGCACACTGCTGGAGGTGCGCCGCGCGATCCGCGAGGCCGACCTGGCCGCGCTGCGCGCGCGCGCGCCGAAGCTGCTGGCCGCACGCGACCGCCGCGCGATCGAGCGCTGGCTGGCGCTGGTGGCGGATACGCCCTGAGCGCCAAGGGTAGTGCCGGCCGCTGGCCGGCAACCTCATGGCCTTCGATGGGGCCGCTTGCCGGCCAGCGGCCGGCACTACCACCGCCCGGCGGCTATGCGTTGAAACATCCCCTTGCGATAATGACGCGCTGAACACCCCTGTTGCCGCATCCTTGCCGGGATCGCGGCTTTTCTTATCCCGCGGGAGCTGCGATGGCTGAAGCTGTACGCCACGACAAGACTGCGCGCCAACTGCGGATGCTGTCCGACGCACTGGACAGCGGTCGGCTGGGCCCGGTGCGCCGCCTGGTCAACACCCTGGCCCCGGCCGAGATCGGCAACCTGCTCGAATCGCTGCCGCCGGGCAAGCGCGAGGTGGTCTGGGGCCTGGTCGATCCGGAAGATGACGGTGAGGTGCTGGTCCACGTCGGCGACGACGTGCGCGAGAGCCTGCTCGCCGACATGGACCCGGACGAGATCATCGCCGCGGTCGAAGACCTGGACATCGACGATCTGGCCGACCTGGTCGAGGATCTGCCGGACACGGTCATCGACGAAGTCCTCAAGTCGATGGACCGCGAGAACCGCGAGCGCCTGGAGCAGGTGCTGTCCTACCCCGAGGACAGCGCCGGCCGCCTGATGAACCCGGACGTGGTGACCGTGCGCGCCGACGTCAACGTTGACGTGGTGCTGCGCTACCTGCGCCTGCGTGGCGAACTACCCGACCACACCGATCATCTGTTCGTGGTCAGCCGTCGCCATCAATACCTCGGCCGGGTGTCGCTGGCGGCACTGGTGACCCACGAGGACACCACCCCGATCAACCGCCTGATCGACGACGAGCAACCGGCGATCGATGTCGGCGAAAGCGACCAGGAGGTCGCCCGCCAGTTCTCCGACCATGACTGGATCTCCGCGCCGGTGGTGGACGACAACAACATCCTGGTCGGCCGCATCACCATCGATGACGTGGTCGACATCATCCGTGGACAGGCCGAGCACCAGGCGCTTGGCGCCGCCGGCCTGGACGAGGACGAAGATCTTTTCAGCCCGGTCTGGCGCGCCATGCGCCGCCGCCTGATGTGGCTGTCGGTCAATCTGTGCACGGCATTCCTGGCGTCCAGCGTGGTCGGCCACTTCGAGGGCACCATCGACAAGCTGGTGGCGCTGGCGGTGCTGATGCCGATCGTTGCGGGCCTCGGAGGCAACGCCGGCACCCAGGTGCTGGCGCTGATGGTGCGCGGCCTGGCGCTGGGCCAGGTGGGCGCCTCCAACGCGCGCACGCTGCTGTGGAAGGAAGTGCGGGTCGCCTTGTTGAACGGCGTGATGCTGGGCTCGGTACTGGGCCTGATCGTATTGGCCTGGTTCCATTCACCCGGACTGTCGGCGGTGATCGCCATCGCGCTGACCTGCAACCTGCTGTTCGCCGCGTTGGCCGGCGTGCTGGTGCCACTGACCCTGAAACGCTTCGGCTTCGACCCGGCGCTGGCCAGCGGCATCTTCCTGACCGCCGTGACCGACTCGATGGGCTTCTTCACCTTCCTCGGCCTGGCCACCCTGGTGCTGCTGCACTGACCGCATCAAGGATCGGGCCCCGCCAAGCGGGGCTCGGACCCCACTCAACGGGAACACCCATGGCAACAACGATAGAAAACTACTTCCAGCCCGGCTGGCGCGACCAGCAGCACACCTGCCCGGCCTGCGAATGGAAGGGCAGCTCGCGTGCCATGGAGATGGAGCTGGACGAGGACGCCACCGAGTACGACTGCCCGGTCTGCGAGAACCCGCTGCTGGTGGTGCTGCACCCGGATATGGCGCAGGTGCAGGCTGCAGCCGCCGAAGGCAATGCCGAGGCACAGGAGCAGCTGGACATCATCGCCAGCTTCCCGCGCCCGCAGTGACGCGGCGCATGATGCCGGGCCGACGTTGGCGGACTACGATGCAGGCGTTCTCGCCGCTTCGGAAAACCCCATGGTCCGTCTGCTGTCGCGCTGGTTGCCACTGCTGGCCCTTCTGATGATGAGCGGTTGCACTTCGCTGCCGGACAGCGCGCGTGGCCGCTTCGAAGCACGTGCGGTGAAGGTGGATGGACACACGGCTTACTACCAGGTGTTCATTCCCGCGGGCCTGCAGGCCCGCAGCCCTGGTGGGCAGACGCCCGCAACCTCCAACGTCCCGGTCATCCTGTTCCTGCACGGTTCGGGCGAGCGCGGCGCCGATGGCATCAAGCAGACCCACGCCGGGCTGGGGCCTTATCTGCGCGAGCATCCCGACTTCCCTGCCCTGGTGGTGTTTCCACAGGTACCGGGCCATGAGGAATGGAGCGGCCGCAACAACCGTGCAGCCGTTGCCGCGCTGGACGCGACGATCGCCGAATTCGGCGCCGACCCGGCACGGCAGTACCTGACCGGCATGTCGATGGGCGGCTACGGCAGCTGGAACATCGCCCTGGACGACCCTCGCCGCTTTGCCGCGATCGTCCCCGTGTGCGGCGCAGTACTTGCACCACGCGCAAAGCGTCCGACCCTGTTCGTCGAGCAGGTCGTCCAGGAAACCGATCCGTATGCCGTGATCGCGCAGCGCCTGCGGCACACGCCGATCTGGATCTTCCACGGCGCGCTGGACGACGTGGTGCCTCCGGATGACGACCGCAGGCTGCATGCCGCATTCCAGAGCGCCAACGGACGCGATGTGCGCTACACCGAGTACCCGGAAGGCAATCACAATGCCTGGGACGCTACCTACGCCGACCCGGCAATGTGGGCGTGGCTGTTCGCGCAGAAGCGCTGAACCGCAGTTTCTCGTAGCTGCCAACCTGGGTTGGCATTGACTGCTCTGGTAGTTGCCAACCTTGGTTGGCATTGACTGCTCTGGTAGTTGCCAACCTCGGTTGGCATTGACTGCTCTGGTAGTTGCCAACCTCGGTTGGCATTGACTGCTCTG